>NZ_JARWRU010001120.1 GCF_029867845.1 Nocardia farcinica
CATCACGGCCCGGATGAACGGCGGCGCCACCTCGGGAGGCAGATCCCCGTGGATGATGAACTCGCCGTCGGGGCCGGACTCGGTCTCCACATAGGACAGCGCGCGCAGCAGGTCGATACGGCGTTCTCCCGCGACCAGGTCGGAATCCTCGGCCGTTTCATCCGGCATCGCTATAGCTTAACCGGCCGTCCGGCATAATCCGCGCCGCGACTTACAGTTGCCGCGTGAGTGTGAGACCCGGCTGGGACGCGATCGACGGCGTCCTGGCACAGCTGTACGGAACGACCGAACCCGAACACTGGACGGTGTCGCACCACTGGACCGTCGGCAGCGCCGACCCGCTCGAGGGCATCTCCGCCTACGCGCGCACCGATCCGGTCCCGCACTGGCACTACATCAGCTACGGCATGTCGGAGCTGGACGAGAAGGCCTGGGGGCATCCGTCGATCTCCGGCTGGGGCTTCGAGTTCACCTTCCGGCTCTGCGGCGAGGTCGACGTCGAGCCCGCGCCGGTGTGGCCGGCCAATTTCATCCAGAACCTGGCCAGATACGTGTTCACCTCCGGCAAACGCTTCGCCGCCGGCCAGACCATCCGGGCCAACGGGCCGATTGCCGGTGCCGACCACGCCGAATCGCCGATCCGGGCGGTCGGGTTCGCCACCGACCCCGAACTGGGCATCATCGAGACGATCAACGGCCGGGTGGAATTCCTGCAGATCATCGGCCTGGCCGACACCGAGTACCAGGCCGCGCGCGGCGGCAAGCTCGGCGGCGTGCTCGACGCGCTGCGCGAGCGGCTGCCGCTGCTGGTGACCGATATCGACCGGGACTCGCTGTTGCCGCCGCCCGCCCCTCGGGCGCAGTGGCCCCGCTGGGGCGGTGGGTTGCGCGGGCGCGGATAGCCTGCCCGCGCTCAGGAGGCGGGCTCGCCGCCGGAGACGAACTGCGAGAGCAGCTCGACCAGATGCTCCTCCACGGCCTGCTTCGCCACGCCGAGGCCGCTGATCGGCCCATCGCCGTGCTCCTCCTCGAGCAGGGCGAGCAGCAGGTGCTCGGTGCCGATGTAGTTGTGACCGAGCCGCAGCGCCTCACGGAAGGTCAGTTCGAGCACCTTCCTGGCGTCGGCGGCGTAGGGGATCAGGGCGGACTCGGAGTCGGACCGCCGGTCGGAGACGGGCGGCAGGGCGGCGGTGGCGGCCTCGCGCAGCGCCGCCTCGGTGACGCCCCGGCTGACGAGTTCGCGCACCGCCAGCCCCTCCGGCTCGGCGAGCAGCCCGAGGATCAGATGCGGGGCGTGGATCTCGGGATGGCCGCTCGCCCGCGCGGCCTCCTGGGCGGCCATCACCACCTGCTGGGCGCGCGGGGTGAAGCGGGCGAAGCCGTCCTTGGGGTCCATCGCCGTGGACGAGCCCTTGGGGACGAAGCGCTTTTGCGCGGCCTGCTTGGAGACGCCCATGCTGGCGCCGATCTCGGTCCAGGAGGCGCCGGAGCGGCGGGCCTGGTCGACGAAGTGGCCGATCAGGTGGTCGGCCACCTCGCCGAGGTGGTTGCCGACGACGACGGCGTCGGCGAGCTGTTCGAGCACGTTGTCGGGACGGGCGGTCTTGATGCCCTCGATCAGGTCGTCGAGGCGGATCTGTGAAGTCATACGTCAACCATAGGTTGACGATAACCGATCGTCAACCACTGGTTGACGCTTGGTTCAACGCAGCCCGGCCATCCCCGCCGCACCGCGCACGATCAGCTCCTTGACCGCCGCCGCCGGACGGCCGCGCAGCATCCAGCCCGCCGGGCGGTCGTCGGCGCGCAGGCCGTGGATCAGGCCGTCGCGACGGCCGAGGCTCAGGCACTGCAGGTGGAAGCGGAAGTTCAGCGGCTTCGGGTCGCGCCCGCGCAGGCCCGCGGCGATCACCGAGGCCGCGTGCGCGCCCGCGGGCAGCGCGGTCGCGCAGGCCATCCGCAGTTCACAGCCGCCGGGGCCCGCCATGACCGCGCTGTCGCCCACCGCGAGGATCTCCGGGTGCGAGGTCGAGCGCAGGTAGGGGTCGGTGCGCACCCGCCCGGTCGAATCGACGTCCAGACCCGCCCGCGCGGCGAGGTCGGGGACGGCGAAGCCGGTGGTCCAGACGGTGACGGCGGCGGGAACGACAGTGCCGTCGGCCAGGCGGGGCCCGTCCGGGGTCACCTCGACGACCTTCGCGCCCCTGCGCACCTCGACACCGAGGCCGGTGAGGACCCGGCGCACGTGCGCGACCGCTTTCTCCCCCAGCCAGGCGGCGGGCTCGTCGGCGCCGAGCAGCAGCACCGGGGTGCCGGGACGCGACTCGGCGAGTTCGGCGGCCAGCTCGATGCCGGTGGCCCCCGCGCCGACCACCGCGACCGGTCCATCGGCGCCCACGACCCAGCGCGCGTCCTCCGGGGTGGCCACCGAGCGTGCGTATTCGGCGACGCCGGGAACGCGATTCGCGGCGATGCTGCCGAGCGCGTAGACGAGGGTGTCGTAGCCGATCGTCTCGGGAACCGCTGCCCCGTCCTCGACGGCGCGCAGGCGCACCGTGCGGGCGGTCGGGTCGAGGTCGACGACGCGGGCGCGCAGGAACTCGGCGCCGAACCGGCCGACCGCCGCGGCCAGATCCCAGCGCCGCACCTGCTGCCCGGCGACGCGCTGGTGCAGCCGGACGCGCTCGGCGAACTCGGCCTTGGCGTCGACCACGGTCACCCGCGCCCCGCGCACCCGGCCGAGCTTGCGCGCGGCGGCCAGGCCGGCGTAACCCGCGCCGAGGACGACGATCCGATGCTGCTGTCCGGTCATGATGAGGCTCCTTTCGCTGTGCCTTCACCAGCCAGACCGGACAGCCCCCGGAAATCTGACAACTCCGTGAAGTGATGTGGATCACACCTCGGCGCGTCTCCCGGTTCGCGCCTCGGGGAGCGTCAGCTCCGCGCGGTGACGCGGCCGTAGTAGGCGAGCTTCTCGGGATTCGCCGACAGCCACAGCGCCTCGATGCCGTCCTCGCGGACGTCGAGGCCCATCACCAGCAGCGGCGCATCGCCCACCCGGACCACCAGCGCGAGACCGGCGTTGACCTCCTCCAGGCCGATCGCCATGCCCGCCACGCCGCGACGGGTCAGGCCGCGCAGGTAGGCGGCGACCCGCTCGGCGCCGACGACCGGACGACGCGCGGCATGCACCACACCGCCGCCGTCGGCGGTGGCCACGGCGTCCCTGGACAGCACCGTGCGCAGTTCCTCGACATCGCCGGTGCTCGCGGCGCGCAGGAAGCGGTCGAGCAGTTCGCGGGTGGCCGCACCGGACGGCCGGAAGCGCTGACGCCCGCGCCTGACCCGTTCGGCGGCGCGGTGCAGCGCCTGCTGGGAGGCGGCCTCGGTGATCTCCAGCATGGCGGCGATCTCGCGGTGCGGGTAACCGAAGGCCTCGCGCAGCACGAAGACCGCGCGCTCGAGCGGGTTCAGCCGTTCCAGGGCGGCGAGCAGGGCCAGTGAGACCGACTCGCGGAGTTCGACGGTCTCCAGCGGGTCGAGTTCGGCGGTGGGCACCGGTTCGGGCAGCCACGGTCCCGGATAGGTCTCGCGCCGGGCGCGCGCGGAGACCAGCCAGGTGCGGCACAGATTGACCACAGCCGTGGTCAGCCACGCCTCGGGATTGGCGATCGCGGCACGATCGGCGCCGTCCCAGCGCAGGTAGGTCTCCTGCACGGCGTCCTCGGCCTCGGTGGCCGAGCCGAGCATCCGGTAGGCGAGCCCGAACAGCCGCCTGCGCCGGTTCTCGAACTCACGCAGCCCGTCGTCGTCCACCGCCGCCTCCCGCCGGTCTCGCCCTTGCCTCGCTTGCCGACAGCCTCGCTGCCGACAGCCTCGCCCCTGATGGTCGCCTCGCCCCTGATGGTCACCTCGCCGCTGATGGTCGCCTCGCCGCTGATGGTCGCCTCGCCCTTGATGGTCTCAGCCCACGTTCCCGGTTCGCACGGTTCAGCGTCCGCCCGCCGCGTCCTCGCCGGTCCCGCTCGGCTGTTTCGGCCCCGGCCTGCGCAGCCGCAGCCGGGCGCTGGAGCCGCGGATGGCCGGTCGCATGGCCGGGATGCGGCGCTGCGCCCGCCGCTGCGCGCGGCGCTCGGCGGGCTTGTCCTGCCAGGTCTCCGGGCGCGCGGCCACCCAGCGCTGCGAATGCCAGGCGAACGGGATGTGCACCAGGTAGGCCACCACCAGCACCATGAGCAGGATCAGCGGGTAGGTGACCAGCAGCGCGGCGGCCAGCGCCACCAGCACCAGCAGCCCGGCGGCGGCCTGCGGGGCCACCGAGACCGACTTCATCGCCAGCGTGGGGATGGTGCTCACCGCCAGCGCCGCCGCCAGCACCGTCCAGGCCGCGACCTCGTAGAAGCCCACCCACCAGCCGTCGCCGAACTGCTCGAACAGCGCGATGGGCACCAACGCGATCAGTGCCGCCGCGGGCGCGGGCACGCCGACGAAGTACTCGCGCGCCCAGTCGGGGCGGTTGTCGTCGTCGAGCAGGGTGTTGAACCTGGCCAGGCGCAGCACGATGCTCACCGCGAACAGCAGCGCCACGATCCAGCCGATGCTGTTGTCGTCCAGCAGGGCCACGTACAGCACCAGCGCGGGCGCGACGCCGAAGGAGATGGCGTCGGACAGCGAGTCCAGTTCGGCGCCGATCTTGGTGGTGGCGTCGAGCATCCTGGCCAGCCGCCCGTCGAGCATGTCGAACACGGCCGCGGCGCCGACCATGGCGAGGGCGACCGCGAGTTCGCCGTCGAGGGCGAACTTCACCGCGGACAGCCCCGAGCACAGTGCCAGGATCGTCACCACGCTCGGCAGCAGCCGGATGCTGCGACGGCGACGTCTCGGCGACGGCGTAGCCGCCTCCATCACCGCAACTCCCTTACCTCAGCTGGGCGAGAACGGTCTCGCCGCCGATGGTGCGCTGGCCCGGCTGCACCAGCAGCTCGGTGCCTGCCGGGAAGTAGGTGTCCACCCGGGACCCGAAGCGGATCAGCCCGTAGGTGTCGCCGATGGTCAGCACGTCGCCGACCCTGGCGTCGCAGACGATGCGCCGGGCCAGCAGGCCCGCGATCTGCACCACCACCACGGTCCGGCCGTCGGCGGTCTCGAGCACCATGCTGTTGCGCTCGTTGACCGAGCTGGCCTCGGGCAGGTCGGCGGACTTGAACTGTCCGCTCTGGTGCCGCACCTCGCGCACCACGCCGGAGACCGGGGTGCGCTGCACGTGCACGTCCAGCACGGAGAGGAAGATGCTGACCCGGGGCAGCGGCTGGTCGCCGAGGCCGAGTTCGGCGGGCGGCGCCGCGGTGTCGACCAGGGCGATCTCACCGTCGGCGGGGGCCACGACCACACCGGCCCGGTTCGGCGGCACCCGGTGCGGGTGGCGGAAGAATCCCGCGCACGCGGCGGCGGTGACCAGGCCTGCCCGGCGCAGCCACTTGCGCTTTCCGGCGGCCACCGCGACCGCGAGCGGGGCCGCAACGAACGGCAGTCCGGCCGGGTGCAGCGGCGGGATCGTTGACTTCACCAGATCGACGACATGGCCGACCCCGGTGGTCTCGGGTGTGCCGGGCGGGGTGGGACGGCGTGCCACAGACTCCTCTTTCGTGCTCGGTGCGCTCGATTGTCAAGCCACCACACCCTACGCCGTAGCCGCTCGCAAGTGCGCCGTGCTGGTGCCGCGCCGATGCGGGGCCGGGCCGCCCGCCCGGCCGGGGTCGTCGGGCCGACGGCCGAGTTCGCGATCCGGCTACGCGCCCGCAACCCGAGGACTAATATGAGGGTGCCTCACGTCTGAGGGAGCTCGCAGCCCGATCGCACGTACCAGATCTCAGGCACCCGGATCCGCAGGTAACCAGGAGACGCACATGTCCGTACGCATCGCCCAGACGACCGGCGTCGAAAACACCGCGATTCTCGGGCTCGGCGTCTATCGCCCGGCCAGGGTCGTCACCAACGACGAGATCGCCGGCCCCATCAACTCGAGCGACGAATGGATCAGGACCCGATCGGGCATCAGGACCAGGCGTTTCGCGGACGAGACCGAGACACTGCACGCCATGAGCGTGGCCGCCGCGCGCGACGCGATGGCCGCGGCCGAGGTCTCCGCCGACGAGATCGACTGCGTCGTCGTCGCCACCTCCACCCACCTGCTGCTCACCCCCGCCGCCGCCCCGCGCATCGCCACCGACCTCGGCATGAACGGCGCGGCCGCCTTCGACATCTCCGCCGGGTGCGCGGGCTTCTGTCACGCGCTGGCCATGGCCTCGGACCTGGTTCGCGCGGGCACCTCGAAGAAGGTGCTGGTCATCGGCGCCGAGAAGCTCACCGACACGGTCGACATGACCGACCGCTCGACGGCCTTCCTGTTCGCCGACGGCGCGGGCGCGGTGGTGGTCGGCCCATCCGACGAGCCGGGCATCGGCCCGACGGTGTGGGGTTCGGACGGCACCCAGCACCACGCCATCCGCCAGACCAAGGACTGGATGCAGTTCTTCGCCGAGATCGAGGACAAGGGTCTCGACGCGGTCCGCCCGTACCTGGCGATGGAGGGCACGGCGGTGTTCCGCTGGGCGGCGCACTCGCTGGAGAAGGTCTGCCGCGACGCCATCGACCGGGCCGGGCTGACCACCGACGATCTGCAGGCGATGATCCCGCATCAGGCCAACGGCCGGATCATCGAGATCATGGCGCGGGTGCTGAAACTGCCCGACGACTGCGCGCTGGCCGACGACATCGAGGAGACCGGCAACACCTCGGCGGCCTCGATCCCGCTGGCGATGGAGGCGCTGCTGCGCAAGGGCGAGTCCCGGCCGGGCGATGTCGCGCTGCTGATCGCCTTCGGCGCCGGGCTCTCCTACGCCGCGCAGGTGGTCACGCTGCCGAAGTGGAAATAGCCCCGGCGGTGGAAACAGCCCCGGCGGTGGGGATGGTCCCGGCGGTGAGGACAGTCCCGGCGCTGCAAGGATTCCCGGCCCGAGCCGATCGGGCCCGGGTCAGTTCGCGGTCTCGGCGGCGGCCTTGATCCTGGCCAGCGTCTCGGTCATGCCGGCGAGCAGTTCTTGCTCGAAGGCCTTCTCCCCGCCGAACAGCAGGTCGATGGCCTTGCGCACCGGCCAGCGCACACCGTTCGAGGCATCGCGCACCTGCGTGAGCCGGGTGCCGTTCGCGGTGGGCTCGAGCCGGAAGCGCCAGGTGACGCCGTTCTCGTTCATTCGGAAGGCCAGTTCGCGCTCGGGCTCGTAGGCGACGATGCGCGAGGTGCTCGGGTAGACCTTCCAGCCCACCTTGTTCCAGTTGACCGTCCAGGTGCCCGCTTTCGGCGCGCCGAGCGGTTTCATCGCCCTGGTGGTCGGGCTGAAGTCCGGCATCCTGGCCGGGTCGCCGACGATCTGCCAGACCGTCGAGGGCGGGGCGACGATGTCGACTGTCGCTTCGAGGTTTTCGGCCACTGGTACCTCCGGTTCCTGACCGATCGCACACGGGGAAGGCCTCGGGACGAGGCCTCGATGATCGATCCCGGCCCATCGTAGACCGCGTGTCGCGCGCCACACCCCGACGACGGTTGGGTCACGAAACGGTACGACACGGCGGAGTTGCCGCCTGGCGGGGAATCCCGGCATCGATCGGGCAACGACACCCGACGAGTAGCCGAAAGCAATCCGAGTGAGGTGATCAGGCCGTGAATCTGTTCTCCCTGCTCCACCGTCGCCACCACCACGCAGTCCCGCCGCTGTCGTTGATCGTCCCCGACGACCGTCGCCTCGCCGACTCCGCCGCGCCGTCTCCTGCCCCGTCCATCCGGCCTTCCCCGGTGTCCGAGCGCGCGCCCGCGCTCACCGACGAGGAACGCCTCGAACGCCTGCCCACCCCCACCGAACTCGAACTGGTGCTCGAGCACCCGGACGACCCCGCACCCGGCCACGACGGGCCACGCGGCCACGATGCCGCGGCCCCCTGAGTCCGGTCGCCCCGTCACCGCTCCTCCCGCAAACCCCCGGCATCGCGCGCCGTTTCTCGCGAACCCCTGGCGCACCGGCCGGTACCCGCCGGTAGGCTCTGCGATCGCGCCGGAGGCTCCGGCGCCTGATGGCACCCCCGGGAAGAGCGAGCATGAAGCGAATTTCCGTCGTCCTGTCCACCGCGGCCGCGCTGACCCTGGCCCTTTCCGGCTGCGGCGGTTCGGATTCCGGCGCGGCCGACTCGGCGGACGAGACCACCCAGACCACCTGCGCCGAGTTCAAGGAACTCGACACCGAGGCGGAGAAGGCCGTGGTCGAGGCGATCCTCGCCGAACACCCGGAAAGCCAGTACGCGGGCAGCCCGAACGTGGCGCTCGGCACCGCGAAGCTGGTGTGCCTGGCGGCGGCGAACGCCGACAAGACCGTCGCCGAGGCGGCGGGACTGCTCACCCCCGCCGCCGAGTAGGCCGCCCGCACCCGTGTGAGCGCCCCCGATGTCCCGGTCACGCGCGGGGCAGCGGGCCACCCGGCGCAACGGGCAGAATGGCACGGTGGCTGAACTGGCGCTGACCGCTCGCTTGAATCCGTCCGCCGCCGACGCCCGACGCGGGGTGGTGCGACTGCACCCGGAAGCGCTGGCCGCGCTCGGCCTGCGCGAGTGGGACGGGATCGCGCTGTCGGGGGCGCGGCGCACCGCCGCCGTGGTCGCGCTGGCCCCCTCCGGCACCCCCGCCGGGGTCGCGTTGCTCGACGACGTCACCCTGTCCAACGCGGGCATCAAGGAGAGCCAGACCGTCGTGGTGTCCTCCGCCGTCGTGCACGGCGCCCGCCAGGTGGTGCTGAGCGGATCGGTGCACGCCACCCGCAGCATCCCAGCGGCCACCCTGCGCCAGGCTCTGCTCGGCAAGGTGGTGACCGTGGGCGACACGGTCTCGCTGCTGCCGCGCGATCTCGGCCCCGACATGCCGACCGCGACCGCGGGCCAGGCTCTCTCGCGCACCTTCGGCATCGCCTGGACCACCGAACTGCTCACCGTCACCGCCACCGATCCCGCGCCGGGCCCGGTCAGCGTGCAGCCGAACACCGCGGTGTCCTGGGCGGCGGGCGCGGTGGCCGCCCGCGAGGCCGCCGACCGGGCCGACGCGGGCGATCCGATTCCCGCGGGCCTGGCCTCGCACGGGGCCACCGAGGCGGCCAGGCTCGGCCCCGGCACCTTCGGCACCACCGCCCAGCCCGCGGGGGCCGCCGCCTCGCTCGGC
>NZ_JARWRU010001121.1 GCF_029867845.1 Nocardia farcinica
CGCCGGCCTGCCCCCGATCCACGCCCACGCCACCGGGTTCGACGCGAAGATCATCGGGGTCAAGATGCGCAGCCTGCCCATCTATCAGCTGGCCACCGCGCCCGGCGTGACCATCACCGACGCCTCGCAGCTGCGCGGCAAGCGCATCGCCTTCTCCCCCGGGCAAGCCCAGGGCGCGGTGGTGCTGCGCACGCTGAAGGACGCGGGCATCGGCCTGGACGAAGTGGAACTCGTCGAACTCAACAGCCCGCAGTTCCTCAGCGGCCTGCAGGGCAACCAGATCGACGTCGCCCCGCTCGGCGAACCCTCCCTCACCAAGTACCTGGACAGCTACCGCGCCCAGGGCGCGGGCGCGCTGGAGATCGAGGCGGTGGACGCGCTGTCGATCATCTGGGCACCGACCTCGGTGCTGCGGGATTCGGCGAAACTCGCCGCGGCCACCGAATTCGTCGAATTCTGGGCGCGCGGCGAGGTGTGGGCCTGGGAAAATCAGGACGAATGGATCAGGGCGTATTACGTCGAGGATCAGGAAGTGAGCGCCGAGGACGGCCGCCGAATTCTCGACCGGACCCAGAAACCCTATTTCCCGGACGACTGGGACGCGGCGATCGCCTGGGAGCAGGAGACCATCGACCTCGTCACCGAATCCGGCTTCTTCGGCGCGCCCTTCGACGCCGAGGTCTTGTTCGACCGCCGTTTCGAGAAAGTGGCCGCCGAGGCGGTGCCGGCCGAATACCGAGTCGAGGAGAAACAATGACCATCGCACTCGACCGGGGCGCGCTGCGGGCGACCGGCCCCGCCGCCACCGGCGCGGACACCGAGGCCGACGGTTTCGTCGCCCGCAGGCCGCTGCGCCGACTCGGCGTCGGCAAGACCATCCCGTTCGCCCGCATGCTGGGCGTGGTGCTGCTGCTGGCCGTCTGGGGCGGCGGCGTGGCTGCGGGCGTGTTCGACGAACGCAAACTCGCCGCACCGTGGACGGTGGTGCGGACCGCCTGGGACCTGCTGATCGACGGCGCGCTGCTGAGCAACATCGCGGCGTCCCTGCAGCGGGCGGGCATCGGCCTTGCCTTCGGCATCGTCATCGGCACCGGCCTCGCCCTGCTGTCGGGGCTGTCCCGGATCGGGGAATCGCTGGTGGACGGGCCGATCCAGCTCAAGCGCGCCATCCCGACTCTCGGTCTGATCCCGCTGATGATCCTGTGGCTCGGCATCGGCGAGACGTTCAAGATCGTGCTCATCACTCTCGGCGTGATCGTCACCATGTACATCCAGACCCACGCCTCGCTGACCACCATCGACAAGCGGTTCGTCGAACTGTCGGAGGTGCAGGGCGTTTCGCGGGCCACCTTCATCCGGCAGGTGGTCGTCCCCGGCTCGCTGCCCGGTTTCTTCCTCGGTCTGCGGCTGTCGGTGACCGGCGCCTGGCTGGCGCTGATCGTCGTCGAATCGGTCAACGCCATCGACGGTCTCGGCAAGATGATGTCCAACGCCCAGAACTACGGGCAGGCCGACGTCATCCTCGTCGGCTTGGCCGTCTACGGCATCTTCGGCCTGGCCTCCGACGCGGCCATCCGGCTGCTGGAACGAAAGGTGCTGTCGTGGCGGCGAACCATCGCGAACTGACGGCCGGACTCGACGCCCCGGCCGACCGGACTCCCGAGGACGATCCACGGTTGGGCGTCGAGGTCCGCGATCTGACCCGCCGCTTCGGCGACCGCGTCGTCCTCGACAGCCTGCGCCTGCGCATCCCGCACGGGCAGTTCGTCGCCCTGCTCGGCCGCTCCGGCTCGGGCAAGTCCACCCTGCTGCGCGCGCTGGCCGGGCTCGACTACGACGTGGCGGGCTCGGGCACGCTGCGGGTGCCCGCGAAGACCTCGGTGGTGTTCCAGGATTCGCGACTGCTGCCCTGGCAGCGGGTACTGGCCAATGTCCTCTACGGACAGCCGCGCTCACGCCGCGAGGCCGGGCTGCGGGTGCTCGCCGAAGTCGGCCTGGCGGGCCGGGAGCGGGCCTGGCCCACCGAGCTGTCCGGCGGTGAGCAGCAACGGGTCTCGCTGGCCCGCTCCCTGGTCGGCGAACCCGACCTGCTGCTGGCCGACGAACCGTTCGGCGCGCTGGACGCGCTGACCCGCATCAAGATGCACGAACTGTTGCGCGAGCTGATCCGCAGGCACGGGCCGACCGTGCTGCTGGTCACCCACGACGTGGACGAGGCGATCGCCCTCGCCGACCGGGTGCTCGTGCTCGACGAGGGCCGCATCGGCGTCGACCTGCCGGTGGACCTGCCCGGCGAGCGCGACCCCAGCCTGCCCGAATTCCAGAAGATCCGCCGCACCCTGCTCGCCGCGCTCGGCGTCGCACCCGCGGCCGTGTGAGAGAAGGACGAAGAACAATGAGCAACGCCGAGCCCGGCAAGAAGCAACTGCACCTCAACGCCTTCCTGATGTCGGTGGGCCATCACGAGGCCGCCTGGCGGCTGCCGGAATCCGATCCCGACGCCCACACCGACGTGAACCACTACGTCCGGCTGGCGCAGACCGCCGAACGCGGCAAGTTCGACTCCATCTTCTTCGCCGACAGCCCGGTGCTGATGGGCGATCCCGGCCGCAGGCCGAGCGGCAAGCTGGAGCCGACCGTGCTGCTGACCGCGATCGCCGTGCAGACCAGCCGCATCGGCCTGATCGCCACCGCCTCCACCAGCTACAACAACCCCTACAACCTGGCGCGCCGGTTCGCCTCGGTCGACATCGTCAGCAACGGCCGCGCCGGCTGGAACATCGTGACCACCGCGGGTGCCGACGCCGCCCGCAACTTCGGCCTCGACGACACCCCCGACCACACGCTGCGCTACGAGAAGGCCGCCGAGTTCGTCGAGGTCTCCACCAAACTGTGGGACAGCTGGGACGACGACGCGATCGTCGCCGACAAGGAACTCGGCATCCACGCCGACGCGGAGAAGGTCCGCAGGATCAACCATCGCGGCCGATTCTTCCAGGTCGACGGCCCGCTGAACGTGCCGCGCTCGCCGCAGGGCTACCCGGTGCTCGTGCAGGCGGGCTCCTCGGAGGACGGCAAGAACTTCGCCGCCCGCTACGCCGAGGCCGTGTTCACCGCCCAGCAGACCCTCGAGGACGGCAAGGCCTTCTACACCGACCTCAAGGACCGCGCCCGCCGCCTCGGCCGCGACCAGGAGGCGCTGAAGATCCTGCCCGGCATCGTGCCGGTGATCGGCGACACCGAGGAGGACGCCCGCGCCCTCGACGCCGAGCTGGCGCGGCTGATCTCGCCGGAGTACGCCCGCAAGCAGCTGGCCGAGCGGTTCCGGCTGCCGGTGGACGCGCTGGATCTGGACAGCGAGCTGCCCGAGGATCTGCCCAGCGAGGACGACATCCAGGGTGCCAAGAGCCGGTTCACCCTCATCGTGAACCTGGCCCGGCGCGAGCGGCTGACCGTGCGAGAGCTCATCACCCGCCTCGGCGGCGGCCGCGGGCATCGCACCTTCGCGGGCACCGCCGCGCAGGTGGCCGACACCATCGAGGAGTGGTTCCGCGAGGGCGCGGCCGACGGCTTCAACGTCATGCCCGCGGTGCTGCCCTCTGGCCTGGACCGCTTCGTCGACGAGGTGGTGCCGATCCTGCAGGAGCGCGGCCTGTTCCGCACCGAGTACACCGCGACCACGCTGCGCGGGCACTACGGCCTGGAGCGTCCGGCCAACCAGTTCGCCCGCGAGCTGGCCACGGCTGCCGCGCAATAGCAGCCACCGCAGCAACAGCAGCCACCCCGCAACAGCAGCCGTGCGCCGGACACGTGCCGGCGCCCGCCGTACGGGGGCTTTCCACGCGCCCCGGCCCGGGCGCGGGGCCGTAACCGGGGCCCGAACGCACCGGAGAGGGCCCAGAACAC
>NZ_JARWRU010001122.1 GCF_029867845.1 Nocardia farcinica
CCCCCCGCCCCCCCCCCCCCCCCCCCCCCCCCCCCCGCGGCCCCCGCCCGCGGGGGGGGGGCCCCCCCCCCCCGTCGCTGTGGCCGCTGTTCGCTCCGCGGGCGTTCGCCGCGGTGGCCCGTGGCCGTTCCGGCGCGGCGGGTGTCACCGCGCGAGGCGTCAGGCCAGTTCGGCGAGCTTCGCTTTGACCGCGGAGAGGCTGGGATTGGTGGCCGTGGAGCCGTCGGCGAACTTCAGGGTCGGCACCACGTGGTTGCCGTTGTTCACGCTGCCGACGAACTCGGCCGCGGCCTCGTCCTGCTCGATGTCGATCTTCTCGTAGGCGATGCCGTTCTCCTCCATCTGCTTCTCCAGCCTGCGGCAGTAGCCGCACCAGGTGGTGGAGTACATCGTCACGGCGGGTTTCACTTCGGTCACGCCTCGTGCAACGCGCCGACCACCGGTCGTGTTCCGTGCCCGGACACGATCACAGCCGAGACCCACGCCACCCGCACCCGGCGGAGGTGCGGGCCTGTCGGGCCGGGCTGCCATGATGGAGGCCGTGCCCGCACTCGATCTGGACCTCCTCGACGCCGAGCAGGCCGCCGCCGTCCGGGCGCCCCGGGGCCCGGTCTGTGTGCTCGCTGGGGCGGGCACGGGCAAGACCAGGACCATCACCTACCGCATCGCCCACCTGGTGGCGGCCGGGCACGTCAAGGCCGACCAGGTGCTCGCGGTCACCTTCACCGCCCGCGCCGCCGGTGAGCTGCGCGGCAGGCTGCGCGCCCTCGGCCTCGGCGGTGAGGCCAACCAGGTGCAGGCCCGCACCTTCCACGCCGCCGCGCTGCGCCAGCTCAAGTACTTCTGGCCGCAGGTGGTCGGGGAGGTGCCCTGGCGGCTGCTCGAGGCCAAGTTCCCCGTGGTCGCCCAGGCCGCGCACCGGGTCGGGCTCTCGACGGCCACCGAGAGCGTGCGCGATCTGCTCACCGAGATCGAATGGGCGAAATCCCAGCTCGTCGCGCCGGAGGACTACGCGGCGGCCGCCGCCTCCCGCGGCCGCGACCTGCCCTACGACGCCGCGCGCGTCGCCGAGGTCTACACCGCCTACGAGTCGCTGAAGACCACCCCCGACGGCCTGCTGCTCGACTTCGACGACCTGCTGCTGCACACCGCCGCCGCGCTGGAGGACTTCCCGGCCGTGGCCGACGAGTTCCGCGGGCGCTACCGCAGCTTCGTCGTCGACGAGTACCAGGACGTCACGCCGTTGCAGCAGCGGGTGCTCGACGCCTGGCTCGGCGACCGCGACGACCTGACCGTCGTCGGCGACGCCAACCAGACCATCTACTCCTTCACCGGCGCCACCCCCGCCTATCTGCTCGACTTCTCGCGCCGCTTCCCCGACGCCACCGTGGTGCGGCTGGAACGCGACTACCGCTCCACCCCGCAGATCGTCTCGCTGGCCAACCGGGTGATCGGCGCCGCGCGCGGGCGTATCGCGGGCACCCGGCTGCAATTGATCGGCCAGCGCCCCGACGGCCCGGAGCCGGTCTTCGCCGAGTACGACGACGTGTCCGCCGAGGCGGCCTCGGTCGCCGTGGCCGTCGAACGGCTCGTCGCCGCGGGCACCCCGGCCGCCGAGATCGCCGTGCTCTACCGCATCAACGCCCAGTCCGAGGCCTATGAGCAGGCGCTGTCCGCGCGCGGCATCCCCTACCAGGTGCGCGGCGGGGAGGGCTTCTTCCAGCGCGCGGAGGTGCGGCAGGCGATCTCCGCGCTGCGCCAGGCGGCGAGCCGCGACGATCTGCCCGAGGCGGCGGTCCGGGGGCAGGCGCTGGTGACACTGGTGCGCGCCGCGCTCGCCCCGGTCGGCCTGACCGCCGCCGAGCCCGCGGGCGCCCAGGCCCGCGAACGCTGGTCCTCGCTGGTCGCGCTGGTGAGCCTGACCGAGGAACTGCTCGCCCACGACCTCGAGCTGGATCTGTTCGGCCTGCTACGTGAGCTGGCCGCCCGCGCCGAGGCCAGGCATCCACCGACGGTGCAGGGTGTCACCCTGGCCTCGCTGCACGCGGCCAAGGGCCTGGAGTGGGACGCGGTCTTCCTCGTCGGCCTCACCGACGGCACTCTGCCCATCGCGCACGTGCTCGCCGACGACGGCTCGGTCGCCGACCAGGCCGCGCTGGAGGAGGAACGCAGGCTGCTCTACGTCGGCGTCACCCGGGCGCGCGAACATCTGCGGCTGTCGTGGTCGCTGTCGCGCAC
>NZ_JARWRU010001123.1 GCF_029867845.1 Nocardia farcinica
TTCGCGCTGACCCAGTTGCCGGGTCTCTTGCTCGCCGACGACGTCGACGCGGTGCAGGGGCTGCTGCGCGCGCTGCTGCGGTACCGCCGCCCGTCCTCGGCCACCTTCCGGCTGGTCCGCCCCAACGGCGACTCCCGCCACATCAGGGTGATCGCCGAGCCGGTCGTGGACGACGCCTCGCACCTGCTGGCCCTGCGCGGCGCCTACCAGGACATCTCCGCCCAGCACTGGACGGAGGTGGCGCTCTCGGCCACCCAGGACCGGCTGGTGCACTCCGAGGAGCAGGCCGCCGAGTCCAGCAAGCTCGCCCGCCAGCTGCAACAGGCCATCATGCCCGCCGCCCAGCCCTCCATCGAGGCGTTCGGCCTGCAGATCGCGGTGCGCTACCAGCCCACCGAGGAGGACGCGCTCGTCGGTGGCGACTGGTACGACGCGGTCGTGCTGCCGTCCAAGCAGATCCTGGTCTCCGTGGGCGACATCACCGGCCACGGCATCAAGGCCGCGACCGGAATGGTGGTGCTGCGCAACGCCCTTCGCGGTCTCGCCACCACCGGCGCTGGTCCGGGCCAGATGCTGACCTGGCTCAATCTGGTCACCCATTATCTGACCGACGACATCTACGCCACCGCCGTCTGCGGCCTCTACAACCCGCAGACCCGCGTGCTGCGCTGGGCCAGGGCGGGGCACCTGCCCCCGGTGCTGGTGCGCGACGGCCGCGCCGAGAACCTGCCGGAGCTGCCCGGCATCATCCTCGGCGCGGTGGCCGAGACCACCTACCAGGAAGCCGAGGTGCAACTCGACCCCGACGACGTCCTGTTGCTCTACACCGACGGCCTGGTCGAGCGTCGCGACCGCGACATCGACGAGTGCGTGGCGAGCATGCTCGAGCAGTCGGCCCGCTTCCGCGGCAATCTGGACGATCTGGTGGACCACCTGCTCCGACAGAGCGAGGCCAACACCGACGACGACACCTGCCTGGTCGGGCTCAAGGTCGGTCAGGGGTCGAGCACACCGACCAGCTGAGCCCCTGCACACGGCGGGTGACATCGACGGCGAGACAAGGGACGCGCTGTGGTCGTTCTTCCACGACCGCGAATCCACGATCTGGAGTTACGGATACACCACCCAGACGCTCAACTGGGGCGA
>NZ_JARWRU010001124.1 GCF_029867845.1 Nocardia farcinica
CCGCTCGCCCACCGCGGGGCCCGCGGCCAGGGGCTGGCCCGCGCCGAGCAGGGGGCCCGCGTCGACCGGCAGCGCCTCGCCGAGCTCGTAGCGGCCGCCCGCGAGATAGCGCAGCGTGAGCGCGAGGCCCGCGGTCAGGCCGCCGGCGAAGCCGCCGCCGGGCGCGTTGTGGCCGGCGAAGAAGAAGTAGACCGACAGCACCATCATGGTCGGGAAGACCAGGCGAGTGGTGACCTGAAGGACCATCGAGCGCTCGCGACGGTCGACCAGCCTGCCCGCGGGCAGCCAGCTCACCGCGTCGGGGTCGTAGTTCGGCGAGTCGGCGGCCCTGGGCGCGCCACCGAAGCGCCTGGTGCGGAAGATCAGCGAGGCCACGCCGGTCGCGGCGACGATGAGCACCGTGATCTCGCCGAGGGTGTCCCAGGCCCTCGTGTCGACCAGCAGCACGTTGACCGCGTTCTTGCCGCCACCGAAGGCGTAGGCCGCCTCCGGGATCAGCTTCCAGATCGGCTCGGCCGAACGGGCCGCCATCGCGAACGCGGCCAGCGCCGCGACCGCCGCGCCGACCAGCACCGACAGCACCGCGCGGCGCTTCTTGAAGGCGGCCACCCGGGTGGCCTCGATCTCGGCCGGGAAGCCGCGCAGCACCAGCACGAAGATGACCAGGGTGATGGTCTCCACCAGGAACTGGGTCAGCGCCAGGTCGGGCGCGCCGTGCAGGGCGAAGATGACACCGCAGCCGTAGCCGGTGGCGCCGACCACGATGACCGTGGCCAGGCGGTTGCGCAGCACGGTGGCCGCCAGCGCCATCGCCACCATGATGAAACCGATGACCACCTGCAGCGGGTTGTCCCACAGCCGCAGTTCCAGGCCCGCGCGGGTGCCGACGGCCAGCAGGATCGTCGGCAGCAGCGCCAGCGTGCAGAGGATGGTGGCCTGGCTCAGCGGCAGCGAACCGCGCTGCACGGCGCCGGTCATGCGCAGCGACAGCGTGGTCATGCCGCGCAGCGTGGCGTCGTAGGCGCGGTCGGCGTTGCCCAGCATGTGGTGTTTGGGGTCGATGATGCGCCCGCGGACCAGGAACAGCGCGATGCCGCCAGCCACGATGACCACCGTCAGCAGCAGCGGCAGGGTGAAGCCGTGCCACAACGCCAGGTGCTCGTGCAGTTCGCCGGGCAGGGTGCGCGCGTAGGGGGACAGCCACTCGTCCATCCACGGCGCGGCGAGGCCCGCCCCCAGACTGGCCACCGCGAGCAGGGCGGGCGGAAAGACCATCAGCGGGCCCGGGTGGTGCCAGTCCACCTCGGGCACGTCGGGCTTGTCGGAGAACGCGCCCCAGATGAAGCGGGCGCTGTAGCCGAAGGTCAGCGCCGAGCCGACCACCAGCACCACCGCCAGCGCGACGCGGGCCGGATCGGTGAGATTGCCCGCGTCGAGTTCGGCGGCCAGCGCCGCCTCCTTGCCGACGAAACCGAACAGCGGTGGCAGCCCCGCCATGCTCAGCGCGGCCAGGGACGCGAAGCCGAGCAGCCAGGGCTCGCGCCTGCCGAGGCCGGTCAGCTGCCGCAGGTCACGGGTGCCCGCGCTGTGGTCGATGATGCCGACCACCATGAACAGCGAGGCCTTGAACAGCGCGTGCGCGACGATCATCGCCACGCCGGCCAGCGCGGCCCCCGGGGTGCCGATGCCGACCAGCAGCACCATGAAGCCCAGTTGGGAGACGGTGCCGAAGGCCAGCACCAGCTTGAGGTCGGTGACCTGCAGGGAACGCCAGCCCGCCAGCAGCATGGTGACCGCGCCGAGGGACAACACGATCGGATGCCACAGCGGGGCTTCGGCGAAGCCGGGGGCGAGGCGGGCGATCAGGTAGACACCCGCCTTGACCATCGCGGCCGCGTGCAGGTAGGCGCTGACCGGGGTGGGCGCGGCCATCGCGCCGGGCAACCAGAAGTGCAGCGGCACGATGGCGGATTTGCTCAGCGCGCCGACGAGCACCAGCACGATCCCCACGGTGACCGCGGTCCCGTCGAGGGTGCCTGCCTTGGCCAGCAGTTCGGACAGCCGATAGGTCCCCGCGGTCTGGCCGAGGATGATCATGCCCGCCAGCATGGCCAGGCCGCCGGAGCCGGTGACCAGCAGCGCCTGCAGGGCCGCGCGCCTGCTCGGCCGTGCGGTGTTGTGGCCGACCAGCAGGAACGACAGGACCGTGGTGATCTCCCAGAAGACGAACAGCAGCAGCATGTTGTCACTGGTGACCAGGCCGAACATGGCGCCCGCGAAGGCGACGAGATAGGCGGCGAACTGGCCGAGGCCCGGTTCGTCGTCCTCGAAGTACCGCGTGCAGTACAGCAGCACGAGCGCGCCGATCCCCAGGACGAGGACGGCCATGACCGCGGCCAGCGAATCGAATCGCAGGTCGAAGTTCATGGAGATGCTGGGCGCCCACTCGATGCGCACATCGCGGGTCGTGCCCCAGTTCGCGAACACCCAGCCGAGTGAGACGAAAGGTACGAGAGCGAGTACAGCGAAGAACCGGCGACCCCACATCCGCACGCAAACGGGCGCGACGAGCGCGGCACAGGCGTGTGCGAGCAGAATTATGAGCAAAACTGCACTCCGTCGGGTAGTAGCGGCGGGGTGTTTGTCAGCTCATCCTATGCGGCGTTTCCCGCCGGAACTCGGGCGGGTCCGAGTTTTCAGGTGTATTCGCTGGTGAAGAGGGGTAACCAAGACGGCCCTCCGTGCCGGCAGCGCCCCGAACACTGGCACGCTCGTGCCGAACTGTAGCCGCCCGGGACGACCGGGCAACTTCCGGGCACGTGCTCAGCCGCGCGAGTCGGCGTAGCGGCGCAGCGACTCGACCTGCGCCGCGTCCAGCGAGGGACGCACCGTGGCGCGCGCGGCGGTCACGTCGGCGGCGGTCACGTCGGCGGCATCCACATCCCGGCGCATGGCCGTCAGCGCGGCCTCCCGCAACAACGCGGCACAGTCGGCGGCGGAGTAGCCGTCGAGGTCCTCGGCCAGCTCGGCCAGGTCCACATCGTGGGCCAGCGGCACCGAGCGGCCCGCGGTGCGCAGGATCGCCAGCCTGGCCTCGGCGTCCGGCGGCGGGACGAACACCAGCTTCTCCAGCCTGCCTGGGCGCAGCAGCGCGGGGTCGATCAGCTCGGGACGGTTGGTGGCGCCGAGCACCACCACGTCGCGCAGCGGCTCCACGCCGTCGAGTTCGGTGAGCAGGGCGGCCACCACCCGGTCGCCGACGCCGGAGTCCCCGCTCTGGCCGCGGCGCGGGGCGAGCGCGTCGACCTCGTCGAGGAAGATCAGCGAGGGGGCGGAGTCGCGGGCACGCTGGAAAAGCTAACGCACAGCGCGCACGGAGGGGCCGACCCAATTTAGCATCAACAAGTCGCCCATTACCCCCTGCACCCAGAGATGGCCCGATCCAGCGATGGCTACG
>NZ_JARWRU010001125.1 GCF_029867845.1 Nocardia farcinica
CTATCCCTTCTTTTTTTTTTGGGTTTGGTGGCCTTTTTTTTTTTTATATGTGCGGGGCCGCCCCCGGCACCTGCGGGCGGTTGGGGGGGGGGGCGCCGTGCTCGTTCCGATCGCCGAATCAGTCCCGGCGGCAATCGATCACGGGTAGGTGGACCCGGTGAAGAAGTCGCCGGTCGAGGAGCCGAGCCCGGCGTCGGGCGTGGAGGAGCCGAGTCCCGCGTCACCCGTGGACGATCCGGTGAAGAAATCGCCCGTGCCCGCGATGAGATCGTGGGCCACCTCGCGAATCGCCCCGAGAACCGTTCCGGCCGCCTCCGACGCGGCCGGATGCAGTAACAGATCCAGATAGGCGCTCATGTGCGCCCCCTTTCATGCACCGCCGCCGAGACGGCGGTAGTGGTGTGAGGTAGAACACCGGCAGGCTAGCCGCCCTCCGGGCAACGCACAACCATGCAGGTGAGAGACTGAAAACAGATGTGAAATATAGCCTTTCGCTATCTGTTCGCAACTTTGGCGACCGCTCGGCTACTCTGCCAGATATGCCTGCACGCCCCGCCACCGTCGACCGCCTGCGCCCGTTCGGCGCCACGATCTTCGCCGAGATGACCGAACTCGCCGTCGCGCACGACGCGGTGAACCTGGGTCAGGGCTTCCCCGATTTCGACGGACCGGAGAGCATGCTCGAGGTGGCCCGCCGGGCCATCGCCGACGGCGTCAACCAGTACCCGCCCGGACGCGGAATGCCGGTGCTGCGCAAGGCCATCGCCGCCGACCGGCTGCGCCGCTACGGCACCGCCTACGATCCCGACCGCGAGATCCTGGTGACCGTCGGCGCGACCGAGGCCATCAGCGCCACTCTGCTCGGGCTGGTCGAACCCGGTCAGGAAGTCGTGCTGATCGAGCCGTACTACGACTCCTACTCCGCCGCCGTCGCCCTCGCCGGGGCCAGGCGCCGCACCGCCCGGCTCGTCCCGGACGGCGACCGGTTCGTCCTGGACGTCGACAGCCTGCGCGCCGCCGTCACACCCGACACCCGGCTGATCCTGCTGAACACCCCGCACAATCCGACCGGCGCGGTGCTCTCGCGCGCCGAGCTGACCGCGATCGCCGAGATCGCCTGCGAGCACGACCTGATCGTGGTGACCGACGAGGTCTACGAGCACCTGGTCTACGACGGGGCCGAGCACATCAGCATGTCCACGCTGCCCGGCATGGCCGAGCGCACCGTGGTGATCTCCAGCGCCGCCAAGACCTTCAGCGTGACGGGCTGGAAGATCGGCTGGGTGTGCGCGCCCGCCTACCTGCTCGACGGGGTGCTCGCGGCCAAGCAGTTCCTGACCTTCGTCGGCGGCGGCCCCTTCCAGCCCGCCGTCGCGCACGCGCTCACCGAGGAGATGGACTGGGTGGCGCGGCTGCGGGATGCGCTGTCGGACCGGCGGACGCGGCTGTCGGCGGCGCTGGCCGCGTGCGGTTTCGAGGTCAAGGCCAGCGACGGCGGGTATTTCGTGTGCGCCGACATCACCCCGCTCGGGGAGACCGACGGCCTGGCCTTCTGCCGGGAGCTGCCCGCGGCGCTCGGGGTGGCGGCCGTGCCGGTCTCGGTGTTCGCCGATGACCGACAGCCGTGGGAGTCGCTGGTGCGGTTCACCTTCTGCAAGCGCGATCAGACTCTCGACGAGGGCGTGCGGCGGCTGCGGGAGAAAGCCGCGCGCGCCGGGAATGAGCACTGATCGGCGAACCGCCGGGAAACCCTGACACGATCCGACCGGGTTGGCTGCGACGATTCGCCGCATGACGACCAAGTACTACACCGCCGCCAGCCTCGACGGCTTCCTCGCCGACCCCGACAACTCCCTGACCTGGCTGTTCGCCGTCGACGACGACGGCCGCAGCAGCGGGGAGATCGACGAGTTCATGACGGGCATGCGCGCCATGTGCATGGGCGCGACCACCTACGAGTGGCTGCTGGCCAACGAGGGCGCCGACATCTGGGAGAAGACTTACGGCGACATGCCCACCTGGATCTTCACCCACCGCGAGCTGCCGCCCATCCCCGGCGCGAACCTGCGCTTCGTCTCCGGCGACGTCACCGCCGTGCACCGGGAGATGGCCGTGGTCGCGGGCCAACACGACATCTGGGTGCTGGGCGGCGGCGATCTGGCCGCACAGATCGCCGACGCGGGCCTGCTCGACGAGATCATCGTCTCCATCGCCCCCGTCACCCTCGGTGCGGGCGCACCCCTGCTGCCCCGCCGCATCCTCTCCGACCGGCTGCGCCTGACCGCCACGGCGACCATGGGGCAGTTCGCGGTGCTCAGCTACACCCTGAGCGCCCCGGCCTGAGCCGGGTGAGCCGCGCCGGGCCTGCCGCCCGGGCCGGGGCCGGGCCACCCGGCGCGCCGACGCGGCAGGTCTCGGGTGCCGAGCCGCGGCAGGTCGATCAGCTCCGGTCCCGCCTACGGACCGGAGACTGCGCGGCGCTCCGGCCGGTCTGCCTTCGCCACGGCATGACCGCGGCGCCCAGCAGGAGTGTCAGGCCGAATCCGCCGAGCATGGCCACGCCGATCAGGACGACGAAGTGTTCGTACACGGGTGCTCCGACGCGAAAGAACTCATCGTGCGCGAGTGAGATGTCGAACAGAGCCGGTCTGGCCGTCACGGTCTCACCCCTGGTGACCATGGACAGATGGACCACCCGTCCTTCCCCGGTGACCAGGCCTTCGCCCTTCTCACTGTCCCTGCCCCACATGCTCCCGATCGAACTCCGGGTCACCTCGACCTGGACCTCGTCGCCGTAGCCGAGGTAGTAGGCAGCGGCGTTGATCGGAGCGACCGTCAACAGCAGGCCGCCCAGTGTGAAGACGAGGCCGATCACGCCGCACAGAGTTTTCACGATCGCCGGTGGAAGGCGGGATTCCCGCTGCGGCCCAGGTCGCCTCGGCGTCAGGAAGTGGTCGTGCGCGTTCATGGTGCCCCCCGATACCTCTGTGCCCCGGATACTCCTGTTCCCCTGGAGCTTTCGACCTTACCGGTCCGGCGCGGCGCGGTCGGGCCGGGACCGGGCGGGGGCGCAGAGCCGTCGCATGCGGTCAGCGAGCTCTCCGGCCCGCCGGTGCTGCCCTGCCCCGCCACGGCACGACGGCGTTGTACAGCAGCGCCGCCCCGAACCCGCCGATCACCACCACGCCGAGCAGTGAGAAGAAGCGCCGGTACACCGGGGCGCCCGCCCGATAGGCCTCGACGCCCCCGGGCGTCAGGGCGACCAGCACCGGCCTGGCCGTGACGATTTCGCCCTCGTCCACCCCGTACAGCTCGACCACCCGTCCGTCACCGACCACCCGGCCCTCGCCCGCGCGATTGCCCTTGCCCGGCAGGTCTCCCACCGAACCCCTGGTCACCTCGACCCGCAGTTCGTCGCCGTAGCCGAGGTAGTAGGCGGCGGCATTCACCGACTCGGTGGCCAGCGCCAGGGCGAACAGCACGCACGCCACGCCAACCAGCCCGGCCAGGACCTTCCCGGCAGCGGACCGGAGCCCGGCCTTCTTCCCCGGCCCCGGCCGCGGCGGCGACCCGAAGCCCTCGTGTTCGTGCACCACGCCCCCTGTGCGGGCCTGTCCCAACGTCTTTCGACCATACCCGGCACGCGCGGCGCGATCTCGGCCTCGGCCGGATGCCCCGGCCGATCCGGTCGGCGAGCCGACCGGGTGTTCCTGGTCTCCGCACAGGCCCCGCCGGGCAGGCGGGTCAGGCCGGGACCGGGCGGGTGCGGTCGGTGACCAGCAGGGCGGCGACGCCGGCGAGCATCGTGCCCATGACCCAGCGCTGGGCGCGCAGCCAGAGCGGACGGCGGGTGAAGAACGTGGCAAGGCCGCCCGCGGCGAGCACGATCATGGCGTTGACGAGCAGGGCCACGGTGATCTGGACCGCGCCCAAGGTCAGGCTCTGGAGCCAGACCGGGCCGTGGCCCGGGGCGACGAACTGGGGGATGAGGGCCATGTACATGACGGCGATCTTCGGGTTCAGCAGGTTGGTGACCAGGCCCATGGTGAACAGCCGTCGGGCGGGATCGGCGGGTAGTTCGGCGGGGGTGAACACCGACACCCCGCCGGGGCGCAGCGCGTTCCAGGCCAGCCACAGCAGGTAGGCCGCGCCCGCGACCTTGACCGCCAGGTACAGCCCCGGCACCACCGCGAAGACGGCCGTGATGCCCGCGGTCGCCGCCGCCAGATAGATCGCGAAGCCCGCCGCCACCCCGGCGAGGGAGATCAGCCCGGCGCGCCTGCCCTGGGCGACCGTGCGGGAGACCAGATACATCATGTTGGGTCCGGGTGTGAGCACCATCGCCAGTGCCGCCGCCGCGACACCGAGAACCGCCGCCGTCTCGATCATGCCCACCATCCTCACCCGCCCCACCGGTGCGCGTCTCGGTCCAGTCGCGGATCACCGGCCCGCTCCACCCGCCGGACAGCGAGGAACAAATCGACCGCCGCGGGCGCTGTACCGGCGGTGATGCGCCGCGGGGGATGTCGGCGGGGTCGGGGACAATGGGGCCACACACCCCTACCGGGGAGACGGCGGCCGTTCCGCGCGGCCCGCGCGAACGGCGCGTGCCCGGGTGCGCCGAGACGAGGAGAGACTGTGACCGACGGTCCGTTGATCGTGCAGAGCGACAAGACCCTGCTGCTCGAGGTCGACCACGAACTGGCCGACGCCGCGCGGCAGGCCATCGCGCCGTTCGCCGAACTCGAACGCGCCCCCGAGCACGTGCACACCTATCGGGTCACCCCGCTGGCGCTGTGGAACGCGCGCGCGGCCGGGCACGACGCCGAGCAGGTGGTCGACGCCCTGGTCAGCTTCTCCCGCTACGCCGTGCCGCAGCCGCTGCTGGTCGACATCGTCGACACCATGGCCCGCTACGGCCGCCTCCAGCTGGTCAAGCACCCCGCGCACGGGCTCACCCTGGTCAGCCTCGATCGCGCCGTGCTCGAGGAGGTGCTCCGGCACAAGAAGATCGCCCCCATGCTGGGCGCGCGCATCGACGACGACACCGTGGTCGTGCATCCCTCCGAGCGTGGCCGGATCAAGCAGATGCTGCTCAAGATCGGCTGGCCCGCCGAGGACCTGGCCGGTTACGTCGACGGCGAGGCGCACCCGATCGAGCTCGACTACGAGGGCGGGCACTGGCGGTTGCGCGACTACCAGGAGCTGGCCGCCGACTCGTTCTGGGCGGGTGGCTCCGGCGTGGTGGTGCTGCCCTGCGGCGCGGGCAAGACCATGGTCGGCGCGGCCGCCATGGCCAAGGCCAAGGCCACCACTCTGATCCTGGTGACCAACACGGTCGCGGGCAGGCAGTGGCGGCGCGAGCTGCTGGCGCGCACCTCGCTGACCGAGGACGAGATCGGCGAGTATTCCGGCGAGCGCAAGGAGATCCGCCCGGTCACCATCGCCACCTACCAGGTGATCACCCGCCGCACCAAGGGCGAGTACAAGCACCTCGAGCTGTTCGACAGCCGCGACTGGGGCCTGGTCATCTACGACGAGGTGCATCTGCTGCCCGCGCCGGTCTTCCGCATGACCGCCGATCTGCAGTCCCGGCGCAGGCTCGGCCTGACCGCCACCCTGGTGCGCGAGGACGGGCGCGAGGGCGATGTGTTCTCCCTCATCGGCCCCAAGCGCTACGACGCGCCGTGGAAGGACATCGAGGCGCAGGGCTGGATCGCGCCCGCCGAGTGCGTCGAGGTGCGCGTCACTCTCACCGACGCCGAGCGGATGGCCTACGCCACCGCCGAGCCGGAGGAGCGCTACAAGCTGTGCTCGACCGCGCGCACCAAGATCGCGGTGGTCGAGTCCATCCTCGACCGGCACCCGGACTCGCAGAAGCTGGTCATCGGCGCCTATCTGGAACAGCTGGAGGAACTCGGGGCGGAGCTGGACGCGCCGGTCATCCAGGGTTCGACCAAGACCAGGGAACGCGAGGCGTTGTTCGACGCCTTCCGCCGCGGCGAGATCCCGGTGCTCGTGGTGAGCAAGGTCGCCAACTTCTCCATCGACCTGCCGGAGGCGTCGGTGGCGGTGCAGGTGTCGGGCACCTTCGGTTCGCGCCAGGAGGAAGCGCAGCGACTGGGCAGGCTGTTGCGGCCCAAACACGACGGCGGGCAGGCACACTTCTATTCGGTGGTCGCGCGCGACACCCTCGACGCCGAGTACGCCGCCCACCGGCAGCGTTTCCTCGCCGAACAGGGGTATGCCTACCGCATCACCGACGCCGACGACCTGCTCGGCCCGGCGATCGGCTGATCCTCCCGGCCCGCGGGAGACAGGCGGCTCTAGGTGTGCGGGATGCGGCAGAATAAGCGGAGGAACAACCTCCACAACGTGTGCTAGGAAGAATACGTGCGAAGCTTCGAATTCGCGGTGGACCGGGGGCATGCACACGCGGTGAACGAGGTGCTCGCCGACCTGCGCCGCCGCCGCCTGCTCGCGATCGCCGTCGCGATCGTGTCCGCGGTGGTGACCGCCCTGCTGGTCCGTCTCGACCATCCGTGGTCCTACCTGCTCGCGGTGGCGACGGTGCTCGGCACCGTGGTCGCGCTGTGGGTGGCGTTGCGCGCCCCGCGCCGCGCCGGCATCGAGCATCTCTACGCCACCGGCGAACTGGTGCCCGCGGTGATCTCGCACATCCGCCCGCGCGCCCTTGTGCTCATGGCCCTCGTCGATGTGGCGGGCCCCGGCGCGTCCGGCCCGCGCTACGCCCTGGTGACCCGCCGCGTGCGGGATCTGCCCGGCCACGACCGTCGCCCCGGCGAGCGGGTGCCCGCGGTGGCGGTGCGCATCGACGCGGCGCCGAGGCAGGTGGGGGAGCGCTGGCAGTCGGTCAACGCCATGCCCATCGCCTGGGGCACCACCGACGCCGAGGTCATCGAACGCGCCCGCGCCGCCATCAGCGAGGCCGAATGGCGGCTGCTCGCCGACAATCTCGCGCTCGCGGAGAAGGTGCGGCGCACCGCGGCCAAGCGCCTGCTGCTCGATCACCGGCAGTTGCCCGACCTCGGCGGCTGAGCCGTGCGGGGGCCCGCCGCGACATCCGGGTGACGGCGCGTCGGGCGGCTGGGCGATTCCGAAGCGCTAGCGTGCACGGTGGACCCGGCCGGGGTGGCCGGGCGGCGGCGGGTGAGAGGGGTGGTGCGGGGTGCGTTCCGCGGTTCTGGGCGCGATGCTGGCCGGGGTGCTGCTCGTCGGGCCGGGCGGGGCCGTGGCGCAGGCCGGCCCGTTCACCGGGGCGCCCGGGCTCGGCGACCCCTACTACCCGCTGGACGGCAACGGCGGCTACGACGTGCGCCACTACGACCTCGACCTCGCTTACGACCCGCCGAGCAGGCGGCTGGACGGCACGGCCCGCATCGACGCGGTGAGCACCCAGCCGCTGCGCGCGTTCAACCTCGACTACCAGGGACCCGCGGTCACCGCGGTCACCGTCAACCGGCTGCCCGCCGCCTTCGAGCGCAACGGCGAACACGAGCTCACCGTCACCCCGCTGCTGCCGTTGCTGCCCGGGCTGCCGTTCACCGTCGAGGTGCGCTACGGCGGCGAGGTGACCGAGAACGCCGGTGCAGGCTGGACCTTCACCCCCGGCGGCGGCGCCTTCGTGGCGGGCGAGCCACACGCGGCCACCAGTTGGTATCCGCTCAACGACACCCCGCTGGACAAGGCCACCTTCACCCTGCGCGCCACGGTGCCCGTCGAATGGCAGGTGGCCTCCATCGGCAGGCGCACCGCCGACATCGTGACCGGGGGTTCGCGCACCGTCACCTGGGAGTCGCGGGAGCCGGTCGTCGGCTACCTGACCACGGTGGCCGTCGACCGCTTCACCTTCCTCGACCAGCGCCGCGCCGACGGCACCCCGCTGCTGAGCGCCTTCGCCCCCGGTGCCCGGGACAAGACCGGGCTGGAACGCCGGGTGCCGGAGATCATCGACTTCGCCGAACAGCTCTTCGGGCCCTACCCGTTCGACACCGCGGGCGGCATCCACCTCGACACCGACCTGCCGTTCTCGCTGGAGACCCAGACCCGCCCGCTGTACGCGCCGTGGGCGGATCTGAACACGGTGGTGCACGAGATCGCCCACCAGTGGTGGGGCAACGCGGTGACGCTGCGGAGCTGGTCCGACATCTGCTTGCACGAGTGCTTCGCCGCCTACACCGCCGACATCCTGTGGCCGGAGCGGACGGCGGGCGTCGACGCCGACGCGCTGTACCAGGCCGCGCTGGACGAACTGGGCGACGGGGCGGAGATCTGGCAGATCCCGCTGTACGACCCCGGCGCGGGCCGCGAGTTCGGGCCGGTCTATTACCGTGGTCCGCTGTTCCTGCACGCGCTGCGCCGCGCGGTCGGCGACCGCGTCTTCTTCGCCGCCCTACCGGAATTCCTCGCCCGCCACGCCTACGGCAATGCCTCCATGGCCGATTTCCGCGCCTTCGTGCAGTCGAGGACCGATCGCGATCTGACCGGCTTCTTCACCGCTTGGCTGGAGGGGACGACGCGGCCGCCCGCGGAGTATCTCCATCCGGCGCAACCGGGGCCGCGCGGCTGACCGCGGCCAGGGACAACCGTTCCACCCGCTCACGCGCCCGCCGCACCCGGTGTTCGGCGCGCTCGGCCCGGCGGCGCGCGGTCTCCAGTTCGTCGCGGGCGCGGCGTTGCGCGGTGCGGGCGAAACGACGCTGCTGTTCGGCGTGGGCGAGTTCGGCGCGCAGCCGTTCCATCTCGGCGTCGCAGCGCAGCAGGGCCCGGTCGGTGCGCTCGACCTCAGCGTCGGCGGATTCGACCGTCTCGCGCTCGGTGTCCAGTGCGGCGAGCAGGTCGTCGAGTTCGCCGCGCGCACGGTCCAGTTCGCGTCGGGCGCGGTTGGTCGCGGCTGCCGCGCCGGCCCGCGCGCCGCGCTCGGCCGTCGTGCCGGTCTCGTCCGTCCGCCGTTTCCCGTCCCGGCCCCTCGGCCGGGCGTGATCCGTGCCGGTCTTCTTCGCGCGGTCTCGTCGGTCTGCCTCGCCGCTGGTGACGGACGCACGACGCTCTTTCCCGCCGGTCTCCGGTGCCCCGCCGGTCCGTTCCCGACCGGGTTCGCCGGTATCGGTCTCGTGGCGGGCAGCGCCCCTGCCTTTACGCCGCCCGGTCTCCCGCGCCCCGCCGTCCACCGCGACCAGGTCGGGTCCGGCGGGCCCGAACCCGGAGTACGTGGCGGCGGTGGCGAGCGTGCCGGTGCGGACCCGCTCGGCGACCTCCGGGTCGGCCAGGGCGGCGTTGAGTGTCTGCACGACTTCGCGGACGGCGTTGTCGGACAGTTTCTTTCCCCGCTCGGCGACCAGTTCCCCGGCTCTGCGGGCCAGCGCGGAGACCGCCCGCTGCCGCTGGGTGGTGAGCGTGCGCAACTGCTCGCCGGACAGCGATCGTTGCGCCCGGCGCAGGGCCTCGCCGAGGTCGAGCAGCGCGGCCAGTTCGTCGGCCGCCTGCCGGGCGAGGAGGTCGACGGCCCAGGCGGTGAGGGTGGGTTTGCGCAGGGCGGCGATGGCCGCGGCCAGTTCCTTGTCGCCTGCTCGCCTGGCGGCGGCCGCGCGTTCGTCCCTGGCCGCGACGAAATCGGCCGGTACCCGGGCGTACAAGTCGACGGCGACCTCATCGAGCGGCATACTGGCCAAGCGTAACGATCGAGCCTCGGGAAGCGACACAGTCCTTGAACTGGACGAACGTCCATTTTCGTGGCGATTCTCTGAAAGGCTTCTGTCCGTGGAAAATTCCGGTTACCTGCTCCTCGGTTCGCTCCTGCCGCGCATCATCGGCCTGTCCCTGCTCGGCATGCAGGGGCTGAGCCTCTGAGCCCGGCCGCGGGGCCGCGCCGGGTCGGGGGCGGACAACCGCGGCACGCACGCGGGTATCCTCCTCGTCGTTCACGAAAAATCCACCGTGAACGACATTCGGTGAGAGAGGTTTTCACGTGAAGTTCCGGGGACCGAGGCTGCTGGCGCGCGTCGTGCTCGCCCTCCTGGCGGCGGCTGCGCTCGCGGTCGTGATGAGTGGCTGTTCGGCCATCGACGACGCGGCGAAGTCCGATGTGGCCAAGACGAAGGTCGGCGACTGCGTCAACATCACCGACAACACGCCGACGGCCACCGAGGGCGAACCGGCCGACTGCTCCTCGCCGCAGGCGGTCTACAAGGTGCACTCCAGCTCCGACGAGGAGACCCAGTGCGCCTCCAGCGAGTACACCAGCTACACCGAACAGCTGCCCACCGGCGGCACCACGTTCCTGTGCCTGGCCCCCAACTTCGCGCAGGACGCCTGCTACAACGACGTGGGCAGCTCGCCCTACAAGTGGGTCGACTGCTCCTCGCCCGACGCCACCTTCAAGGTCGTGCAGCGCATCGACGGCGAGACCGACGAACTGCTCTGCGAGAGCGGCGAGGAATTCATCGTCGTCTCCGAACCCGCGACGCTGTTCTGCCTGAGCGCCCCCACCGCGTAGGCACGTATCCGGCCCGAACCGGCCCGAACCGGCCCGCTCCGACCCGGGGCGCGGCCGGTTCGTCCTTTTTCTCCGCCTCTCGCGCGGATCACTCCAGCAGCGCGACCGAGGCGATGCGATGCAGGGTGAAGTGCCGGACCGCGCCGGTCACGGTGTCGAGCGCGTCGAGCCTGCCGTTGCCGATCTGCAACGGCTCGACCACCCGCTGGATGGCCTTGCCCTGGGCATCGACATAGGAGATGTTGACCGGCCGTCGCGCCCGCGCCGCCAATTGCAGCAGCGCCAGCGTGGCGGCCGTGCTCGTCCTCGTGCCGTCCGAGCGCACCGCCTGTCCCGAGCGCGCCCCCGCCGCCCGCTCACCGGCGCGCAGCTCGGCCACCAGCAGGGCCAGCTGCTCGGGGTTGGGCGGCACCGGCCGGTAGGCCTGCCTGGCATTGGGTCTGGTCGGGATGCGGGCGCCGCGCGGGCGCAGATCCACCAGCCCACCGGAGGCGTCCTCGCCCGCCGGCGCGAAACCGGCCTCGCGCAGACGGGCAAGCACCTCGCCCAGCGGCGCCTGGGCGATCGCCACCGTCGGGGCCACCGCCCGCAGCGCGAGCAGGTCCGCCACCGGCGCGGACAACACCTGCGCCAGCAGCGCCGGATCGTCGCTGCGCACGAACGACTGCGCCATGCCCGCCCGCAACTGCCCGTGCCTGCGCGCCACATCGTCGATGAGATAGGTCAGCGCCTGCGGCACCGGGGTGCGCGAGCGGGTGGCGAACAGGCTGTGCAGTTCGGCGGCGGTCAGGCCCGCGTCCAGCGCCCGGCGCACCGAGTCCGCGCCGATCCGGTAGACCGTGGCCGCGCCCGCCGACTCGATGTCGGCCACCAGGGCCATCCGCTTGGCCAGCTCCCCGACCAGCGGTCCGGGGGCGATCACGGTCAGATCCGCCTGCACCAGCACGTGATCCACCGGATCGGGCAGCGCGGCGTCCATCTCCGCCTCGGCGTCGGCGGCCGAGCTGACCGTCTCGTGCAGCAGCGCCCTGGCGGCGGGAGCCAGCGCCCCGCGCCCGAGCAGGCCGAGCGCCGAGGCCTCCGCGATGGTGTGCTCGACGGCCTCGCGGCGGAAGTGCCTTCGCCTGCGCGGTTGCCGCCAGGCCAGCACCCGACCGAGGTCGGCGGGGTCGAGCGCGGTGCCCGAGGGCTGTTCGGCGAGCAGGCCGAGGATCGCGCGCCGGTCGCGCGGGGCGTAGGGGACACGCAGCTCGGCCGAGAGCGCGGCCAATGGCTTGTCGTTGGCGTCGCGCATGCCGATCATCCACGGCATCCGGTCCAGATCCAGCCACACCATCGCCAGCACCGTCCAGCGGCGGGCGGGCGGTCCGTCCAGCCAGGCGTCCGAGGCGGGGGTGGGCGCCCAGAAATCGTCCACCGTGTCGAGGTCGGGCGCCGGGTCGGGCAGGCCCTTCTCGATCAGCTTGGCGGCGGCGAGCACCTCGATCAACAGCGCGGCCCGCTGCTCGTCGATGCCGGTCTGCTTGGCGACCCGGCGCAGCTCCCGCACACCGAGTCCGCCCGCGCGCAGGGCGGGAGCGGGGGTGTTGCCGAGGGCGGCGAGGATGTCGGCGCAGTGGCGCAGCAGTTCCCCCACCTCGCCCGCGGCGACCGCGGCCACCTCGGCGGGGGTGTGGGTGTGCGGACGGGCGCGCGGCGGGGTCAGCACGTCGGGGGCGGTGACCGGTTCGCGGCGCAGCAGCTGGCCGACGGTGACCGGCAGTTCCACGGTCTCGTCGTCGACGCGGTCGAGCAGGCGCCGCGCGATCAGCCGGGGCACGGGCCGGTCCGCGGGCGCGTCCGGGGCGGCGTCCCTGGTGCGGCCGCGTGGGCCGGTGGTGGCCAGCTTGTCCAGCAGCGCGCGCTCGGCCGGGTCGAGTTCGGCCAGCGCCGCCTCGATCTCGGGTTCGGTGAGCGCGTCCGACAGTTCCACCGCCGCGCCCTGCGGCCAGGGCAGCGCCTCGGCCGCCGCGGGCACCAGGCGCAGCGTGTCGCCGTCGAACCAGACCAGCGCCCGCCCGGTCAGCCGCTCCAGAGCGGCCTCCATCGCGGCCTTGGTGGCCCTGCCCTTCCACAGCGCGTACAGGCCCTTGCGGGTCAGCGGTTCGGCGTGGTCGCGGGCACGGGTGGCCAGCAGGTCGATGATCGCGAATTCCAGCGTGTTCAGATCGTCGCAGGCCCGCAGCACCGAGGCCCGCTGCTCGGCGCGTCCCGCCAGCACCGTCATGGAGGAGGGCAGCGGCACGGCCAGATCGGGACGGGCCTGCAACAGCGCGACCAGCTGGGCATCGCCGCGGGATGCCAGCCACCCCGCCAGGGACTCGGTCGTGCTCATCCTGACCACCCTACGACGCCCTTCGCGCCGCACCGGCGGCACGCCGGATTCGGACCGTGCCAGAATGACCTTGTGGCAAACAAAACGAAGAAGTCCTATGTGGACAATGGATGGCCCGAGGTGGCCGACGGTGATCACGCGGTCACCGAGCTCGCTGCCAGCCGGGCTGGCAATCTCTCGCCCTACGGGGAGGACGTCGAGTTCCCCCTGCCCGCGGAGAAGCTGCCGTACCGGCACCCGTACACGGTGGTCAACCGCTGATCCGGGACGTGTCGCAGAGTGCGACAAGGCCCCCGCCGGAAGAGGCGGGGGCCTTGTTCGTTTCTGCGCTGTTCGTCCCTGCGCTGTCGGCTGTTCGTCTCGGAGCCGGTCGGTCTCGCGGCCGTTCGCTGCCCACTGCCCCGGCAGCTCGCGCGCGCCACGATCAGCTCGCCCTGACGATCAGCTCGCCCTGACGATCAGGAGGGCAGCAGGTTCTTGTTGGCCTCGAAGAAGTTGACCACGTGCGGATCCAGCTGCACATTGCTGGACTTGGCGGCCTCGAAGAAGTCGAGCGCGGACTGCGGGATCTGCACGCCCTGCTGCTGCACGGTGGCGATGGCGCGATCCACGGCCTGGAACAGGTCCTGGCTCTCGTTCTGGCCCTGCGGGGCGGGCTGCACCGGGTTCCAGCGCGGGGTCTCGGGCTTCGACGGCGCTTCACGCAGGGTCGGCGCGCTGCTCAGACCGAGCTTGGCGGAGCAGGAAGGCCAGGCGCCCCAGCCCTGGGAGGCGAGCACCTTCTCGGCGACCACGATCTGCTCTTCACGGGTGGCCTGGTTCGCGGTCGGGGCGAATTCGCCGCCGCCGTGGGCGGTCCAGGTGCTCGGCGAGAACTGCAGGCCGCCGTGGTAACCGTTGCCGGTGTTGATGCCCCAGTTGCCGCCGGCCTCGCACTGCGCGAGGCGATCCCAGTCGGAGTCGGGAGCCGCGCTGGCGTTTCCGGCAAGGGCGGCACTCGCGGTACCGAAGATCGCGCCGGTGACGGCGACCTTGGCAACAGTGCGCCCGGTGGAGGTCGGCTTGCGATGGCGTCCACTCATATCGGGTGTCTTCCTCTCGTACGCACCTGCGAGGATTCGCTCGGGTTCGGACTGAGAGGTCGTCCGTCCCGCCCTCACCCCTGAGGCCGTCGGGTGTCCGGTACCCGCGGGGCGAGGTTCGGTGCGGCGGGCCGGTGGTGCCGGGAATCCCCGGCTGGAGATAGACGGTACGACGGTCGCCGGGAAAAATCACTATTTGGTAACCGGCGCGTGGAGCCAGGTCACGTATGCGTCTGGCTGCATGTGCAGGCGTCCGTGCAGCTAGACGGCGATCCCGGGGTCGTGGTGAGTGGCGCGACACTTTCGTGATCACACCGTTATGTGATGAGGATCACATTCGGGTCCGTAACGCGGGGCGGCCGGGGTAATCGGATCGGCGCCTCAGCGCGCCCGCCTGCCCGACCACAGGGCGAACACCAGTGCGAGCAGGAAACCGACCGGCGCGAGCATCGCGCACAGGTACAACCACAGCGCGGGCTCGTCGTCGGAGACGGCCGAGAAGACGAAGATCGCCACGATCGCCACCAGACCGGCGGTGAACAGCGAGAGCGCCAGTTTCAGCAGCCAGTTGCCCGAGCGGGGCGAGCCGGAACGAGGTGAGTTGGTCACCGCAGCACCGTAAAACTGATGTGCTCGGCGTATCGTCACCGGGGTAGACTCGGGGGTGATCGCGTCCTGCAGACCTGTGGGGCGCGTTCTTGTGCGCGGACCATCGGGGTCCGGGTCTCGAAACGATGAACGGGTGAGCGCAGTGCCGACCGGCCGGGTGAAGTGGTACGACGTCGAGAAGGGCTTCGGCTTCCTGTCCCAGGACGAGGGGGAGGACGTCTACGTCCGCGCCTCCGCGTTGCCCGAAGGGGTCGAAGGGCTCAAGCCCGGACAGCGCGTGGAATTCGGCATGGCCGCTGGGCGCCGCGGCCCGCAGGCGCTGAGCCTCAAGCTCATCGACGCCCCCTCGCTGCGTCAGAACCAGGCGGGCGAGCGCGGCCGCAAGGAGGCCGCGGGCCCACGCCGCGCCCCCGACGAGCTGCACGGCATGGTCGAGGACATGATCACCCTGCTCGAGACCAAGGTGCAGCCGGACCTGCGCAAGGGCCGCTACCCCGACCGCAAGACCGCGCGCACCATCTCCGAGGTCGTCCGGGCGGTCGCCCGCGAGCTCGATCACTGAGCCCTGTTCGACAGATCCCGCCCGGCTGATCCCCGCCCGACGAGCCGACAGCTGCCCGCGCCGGCCGAGACCGGTGCCGGCCGCTGTGCGTCGCGCGCGGGGACCGGTCCGCTAGCGGTCGCTCCGGCCGGCGGCCTCGTCGTCGAGCGAGCCGGTGCGGATGGACCACGAGGCGTGCGGGACCGTCGTCTCGTTGCCCTGCTCGTCGATGGCCGGGACCGGCAGCTGGATCTCCACGCCGATCATGCGCAGCCCCGGCTCCGGCTCGGACTCGATGGTCAGCGCCCGGGTGCCGGGTTCGTAGTCGGAGCGGAAGATCTCGCGGGCGAGCACCTGCTGCCCGCCGGGCGGCGCGTACAGCACGATGCCCTGCCATGGCGCGTCCACGATCTCCGAGGGCAGCGACAGCTGCAACGGGTAGCCGGGCGGCACCTCGAGATCGACCACCGGGTTCTGCCTGCAGTTCGACATCTCCAGCCGGTCCTCGCCGACCAGCCGCAGATCGCAGTACTGGTACGGGTCGACGGTGACCGCGGTGCCGTGCGCGTAGGCGGTGATGCGCGGATCGTGCCCGGGGGCGTCGCGCACCGCGATCGCCACCACGACCGCGGTGACCGCTGCCACCACGAGCACACCGAGGCCCGCCAGCACGGCGAACAGCCGCCCGTTCCGAGCCCCGCTCACCGGTCGGTTCCCACGTGCGCGCGCACCGCTGGATCACTCACTTCGGCCATCTCCCGTCATTCGTCTGGCGTGTGGTTTCCCGGCGCGCCGCCGCGGGGGCGCACCGGTGGGGTGCACTTCCTGTTTCGCGTGCTGGGGCCGGTTGCCGCCGAGGCCGGGCAGCAGGCTGTGGCCGCGATAGCTCAGGAAGGTCTGAACCAGCCCGAGCACGAGTATTCCCGACACCACCGAGAAGCCGATCCAGTACTCCGTCGGCAGCAGCACGCCCGCCGCGCCGCCGACCACCCAGCTCAGTTGCAGAGCGGTCTCCGAACGGCCGAAACCGGAGGCGATCGACTCCGGCGGCAGGTCGTCCTGGATGGAGGCGTCCAGCGAGACCTTGGCCAGTGCGCTGGCCGCCGAGGCCACCAGCGCCGCCACCACCGCGCCGAGCAGGTTGTCGGCGAACACCGCGAACAGCGCCACCGCCGTGCAGGCCCCGGCGCAGCTCACCACGATCACCGCGGGCCGCCCGAGCGGGATCCGCGCGCCGGTCGCGTTGCCCGCGAAGTTGCCGATGCCCGCGGCGGCGCCGACCGCGCCGAGCATGAGGGCCTGCTGCAGCGGCCGGTGCTCGGTGGCCTTGGCGACGAAGGCGATGTAGAAGGTCAGGAAGCCGGTCAGCACCCGGATGGAGCTGTTGCCCCACAGCCCGGAGACGACCGCCCGGCCGAGCGGCTGCCTGCGCTTGCGCGGGGGCACGCTGGATTCGGTGCCCGGACGTAGCACCTCGGTGCGGGCGTCGTCGCCGTGATAGCCGAACGTGGCAGGCACCTCGCCCTCGGTGACCTCGACCCAGCGTGGGATGCGCAGGCTCAGGTAGGCGCCGCCCGCGGCGATCAGCGCCGCCAGGATCAGCGACCCGGTGGAGCCCGCGACCGCCGCGACCAGGCCCGCTATCGCGCCGGCGCCGATGGTGCCGCCGACCAGGCCGAAGACGGTGAGCCGGGAGTTGGTGCGCACCAGGTCGATCTCCGGTGGCAGCACTCTGGGCGTGACCGCGCTCTTGAGCACGGAGAACGATTTGGAGCCGATCATCATGCCGAGCGCCAGCGGATACAGCGCCCAGCTGTCGAACTCGAGCACCAGGATCACCGCGAGCACCGCGCGCACCGCGAACGAGGTGGCAAGCGCCAGCCTGCGCCCGCGCTGCAGGCGGTCCAGCAGCGGGCCGATCAGCGGGGCGATCACCGCGAACGGGGCGATGGTGATCAACAGGTACAGCGCGACCTTGGACTTGCTCTCGGCGGTCGCGCTGGCGAAGAACAGCGTGTTGGCCAGCGAGACCGCGATGGCGGCGTCCAAGGCGAAGTTCGCCATGGTGGCGTAGGTCAGGGCGGTCAGGCCGGACTTGTCGGCGCCGTCGGCCTTGGCGGCGCGCTGGAAGGTGGCGATGCCCTTCTCGGTCAGCTGCCTGCCGCGCATGGCCGCGACCCTGGTCACGGTCAGCTTGCGCGGCATGTGCGGCTCGCCGAGGGTGCGCCCCGCCCCGGTCTCGGCGTCTGGCAGCGGCGCGGTGGGCGGCGCGGTGGGCGGCGCGGCCGGGGACGCCTGGGGTGACGCGGCAGGCTGCGGGGTGGTGCGCGCTGTGGCGCCGGGACGCGGCTGCCCCTGCGGGCTGTCGCGCGGCGCGGACGGCGGAGTGGAACCGCCCGGCGCGGATCGCCCGGTGGTGCCGCGCTTTTCGAGCGGGGCGAGCGGGGGCGGGGGCGCGTAGCGCTCGGGATCGAGCGGGGGCAGCGGGGTGCGCCGTCGCGGGGGCGAGACCGGCGGCGGGTACCGGTCGTATCCGGGATGCCGCTCGATCGGTGGTGGTTCGTCTCCGTTCCACGGACCGCCGTCCCACGGACCACGCTCGGGACCGTGTGGATCGCGGGAGGTAGTCACCCCCCAATTCTGGCGCACTTCGTCGCGGGAGGTTCACTCGCGCTCGACCTCGGGCTCCGTCGGACCGGTCATTCCGGGACGAAACGGACCTCGAAGACGGTCGGCCAGTACTTGCCGGTGACCAGGAACCGGTCCGTGCCGGGCAGCGCGGCGATGCCGTTGGCGACCTCAGCGCCTGCGCGTTCGGCGCGGGTGAGCAGACCGCCCAGATCGGCCACCCCGGTCACCTCGCCGGTGTCCGGGTCGATACGGAGCACCTCGGCGCCCGGGTAGTCGTTGGCGTAGACGGAGCCGTCCGGCGCGCAGTCCAATTCGTTGAGGTGAGCGCCTTTTCGATCGCGCAGGCGCAGGGTACCGGTCACCTCGAAGGTGGTCGGGTCGCGGAAGGTGAGAGTGTCGCCGCCGTCGCTCATCACCAGCCGTCCCTCGCGCGCGCACAGGCCCCAGCCCTCGCCCTCGTAGCGCACCTCGCGCAGCACGCGCAGCGTCCGTGGATCGCGCGCGAAGGCCACGCCCTCGCGCCAGGTGAGTTGCCACAGGATCGCTCCGGTGTGGGCGATCCCCTCGCCGAAATACGTGTCGGGCAACTCCGCGGCGGCCAGTTGCCCGCCGGTCGCCAGATCGGTGGCGCGCACCCAGGAGCGGCCCTTCAACCCGGTGCTCTCGTAGAGCACGCCGTCGACCACCTCGAGGCCCTGGGTGAAGGCGGTGCGGTCGTGCGGACGGGTGCTCACCACCTCGACGCGCAGCCGCGGCGCCGGGTCCTGCGGCTGCCCGCATCCGGCCGCGACGAGCGCACCGACCAGCACACCGGCGGCCGACGCACGCAGAGTGCGTTCCATACGGCAAAATGTAGGCCGTGAGCGCTGTGTCTGTTTCCGAGCCCGAGGTGCGTCCCGTCCTGGTCGATGCCGCCGACCTGGCTCGCCGCGCGCTCCTGGAACTGGAGCCGAGCGGTGTGGGCGATCATCTCGGTGTCACCGCCGAGGGCGAGACCGCCGCCACGCACCGCTTCGAGTCCACCCTGCCCGGCTATCGCGGCTGGCAGTGGGCGGTGGTGGTGGCCGCGCCGCCGGACGCCGAGCACGCCACCGTCAGCGAGTCCGCGCTGCTGCCCGGCCCCGACGCCCTGGTCGCCCCGGAGTTCATCCCGTGGGAACAGCGCATCCGCCCGGGTGATCTCGCGCCGGGCGACCTGCTCGCCCCGCCCGCCGACGACCCGCGCCTGGTGCCCGGCTACGTCGCCAACGGCGATCCCGAGGTCGACGAACTGGCCCTCGAGGTCGGTCTCGGCCGCCCCAAGGTGCTCAGCCCCGAGGGCCGCGCCGAGGCCGCCGAGCGCTGGTACACCGAACACGGCCCCGACACCGACATGGCCAGGGCCGCCCCCGGCGTCTGCGGCACCTGCGGCTTCTACCTCCCGCTGGCGGGCGCCCTGCGCGTCGCCTTCGGCGTGTGCGCCAACGCCATGGGCGCCGACGGCCGGGTGGTGCACGTGGAGTACGGCTGCGGCGCGCACTCCGATGTGGAACTGCCAACCGGCAGCGGGTCGCCCCGCTACGAGGCCTACGACGACGCGGCCGTTGACATCGTCCCGCCCGAGGAGTTGCGCAAGCCGGAGCTGCGCAAGTCCGCCGAGGCGCGGGCCGCCGCGGCCGGTGAGGACGTGGCCGGTGAGGACGTGGCCGGCGAGGACGCGACCGGAGGCGGCACCGGAGCGCAAGCCGAGCAGGAACGGGCCGAGCAGGAACGGGTCGAGACCACGACTGCCGCTGTGGACGAGTCACGGTCGAGCGGGCCCGCTTCGGACGGCGCCGCCGCCGACGCCGTGGCGGCCGCCGAAGATGTCGCGGACGACGCGTCCACCGCGGAGCCGGCGGCCGAGGACGCCCCGGAGTCGTCATCGGCGCTGAGCTGAGTGGTCCGGCCGACCCGTTCGGGACGGCGGCGCTGCGGGCGGGCATTCTCGCGGCCTGGCGGGATTCGCCGACGCGGCTGCGCGAGGACGCGGCCACCGAGGCCGACCTGGTGCGGGCGGGCTATCGTGACCGGCTGCTGACCGAGCTGGCCCAGAACGCCGCCGACGCCGCGAGCAAGGCCGGTGTGCCGGGCAGACTGGCCGTGCGTCTCGACGGCGACAGCCTGCACGTCGCCGATACCGGTGCGCCCCTCGATCTTTCCGGTGTCCACGCGCTGACCGCGTTGCGCGCCTCCGGGAAACCGGACGGCGGTGCGAACGTCGGCCGCTTCGGTGTCGGTTTCACGGCCGTCCGCTCGGTCGCCGACGAGATCGAACTGCGGTCCCGCGCGGGCGGTATCCGCTTCTCCCTGGTGGCCACCCGCGCCGCCATCGCCGAGGCCGCCGTGCCCGGCGCCGTCGCCACTCCGCCGGTGCTGCGCCTGGCCTGGCCCGCCGAGCACCCGCCCGCCGAGGGCTGGGACACCGAGATCGTCCTGCGCCTCCGCCCGGAGGTCGACGCGGACGCCCTGCTCGCCGCCATGCGCGCCGAGGCGGTCGACCTGCTGCTCGAACTGCCCGCGCTCCAGGAGATCCGGGTCGGTTCCGACCTCTTCGGCTCGCGGACGCGCTCTCTCGGCGCTGCGGGCGAGTCCGCCCGCCCCGGCCTGGAGGAGGTGCGGATCACCACCCCGGACGGCACCCGCACCTGGTGGCAGTATCGCGCCCCCAGGTCGCGCTGGCTGCTCCCGGTGCGCGACGGCAGGCCGATGCCGGTGGCCGAGGACGTGCTGCGCGCCCCGACCCGCTCCGACGAGGAGTTGTCGCTGCCCGCCCTCCTCGTCGCCGACCTGCCCATGCAGCCCGATCGTCGTCGCGCCCTCCCCGGCGCACGGGTGGCCGATCTCGCCGCGGGCTACGCGGATTTCGCGCGCGCCCTGCCCGAACACGCCCGCCTGGCGCTGGTCCCGGTCCCCGGCTTCGCGCGCGGTGAGATCGACGGGCTGCTGCGCGAGGCGGTTCTGCACGAATTGCGCACCCACCCCTGGCTGCCGGTCCACCGCCGCCCGGGGGAGCGGGGCGGCGACGGTTCCGGCGGTGCCGGCGACGCGCCGGTGGCCGTCCCGACGCGGGCGAGCGTCTTTCCCGGTCTGACCCCGGAACTGGCGATCCCGCTGGACGAACTGCTCGGCCCGCTGGTGCCGCCGGAACTGTCCGGTCCCGCGCACGCCGAGGCGTTGGCGGTGCTGGACGTGCACCGGCTCGGCCTGGCCCGCGTCGCGGAGGCCACGGCGGGCCTGCGCCGTCCGCCGAGGTGGTGGCACGCGCTGTACGCGGCGCTCGAGCCGTTCGTGGTCGACCCGGTGGCGGCGGAAGCGCTGGGGGCGCTGGCGGTTCCGCTGTCCGACGAGCGGGTGGTGACCGGCCCGCGCACCGTTGCGCTCGACGACGGCCTGGGGGAGGCGGTGTCACTGCCGTGGGCGCGGCTGGTGCATCCCGAGGCCGCGCACCCGCTGCTGGCCAGGCTGGGGGCGCGGACGGCGACCGCCGCCGACCTGCTCGCCGACCCGGCGCTGCGCGCGCTGCTCGACGACGATCCGGCCGACGCGGAGATCGTCGCGGCCGTGCTGCGGTTGGTCCCGCACGCCGCGCCCGATGCGCTGCCGGACTGGCTCGGCCTGCTCGAACTGCCCGACGAGACCGGCGCGACGCGGCCAGCCGACGAACTGCTGCTGCCGGGCGCGCCGCTGGGCGAGGTGCTGGTGGCGGACTCGCCGTTCGGTGTGGTCGCCGACGAGACCGTGCGCACCCACGGGGCGGAGGCATTGCGCGCCGTCGGCGTCGGCTGGAACTTCGGCATCGTCACCGAGACCGATCCGACCGGGCCGGACCATCACCTCGACGACGAGGAACGCTGGTGGGCCGGGCTTGAGTCCGATCCCGAGAACTTCGCCGCGGTGCGCGATCTCGATCTGGTCGACGACGACGCCTGGCCGCGCGCCCTGCGATTGCTGCTCACCGACCCGCGCACCGCCGAACTCTTCGGCGACCCGCGCGGCTACACCCCGTGGTGGTTGCGCGAACACGCCCGTTACGCCGGAATCCCGCTCGGTCACCACCGTTTCCCCGGTGACCCCGAATTCGCCGGTCTGCTCCCGGAATTCCCCGTCGGCGATCTCGGCGCCGACCGGGTGCGCCTGCTGCGCACCGTGCTCGCGGACCCCGCCGCGATCGACGCCGGCCTGGCGCACGCCCTGCTCGACGCCCTGGCCGACCCGGACCGCGCACCCGCGCCCGCCGTGGTCGCGCGCACCCACCGCAGGCTCGCCGCCGCCGTCGCCGCGGGCACCCTCGACGTGGACGATCTCGACCTGCCCGACCGGGTGCGGGCGCTGTCCGGCGAGGCCGTGGACGCGGGGGAGGCGATGGTGCTCGACCTGCCCTGGTTCGGCCTGGCCGTCACCCCGCGACGGCTGGTCCCCGGGGGCGGTGCGCACGCGGCGGCGCTGGCGAATCTGCTCGACCTGCCGCTGGTCTCGGAGGCGGTGACCGCCGAGGTGCTCGGCGTGGGCAGGCGCACCGGCTGGGCCGACGAACCGCTCGGGGTGGTGCTGGCCGAACTGACCGGCGCGCCCGAGCGGATCACCGCCCCGGGGCAGTCCGCCCCGGCGGAGTACGCGGCGGGGGAGTTGGTGGGGCACACCGAGTTTCTGGTGCGGCTCGCCGGCGCGGGGCGCGGCACGGGGGCGGTGCCGGGGGGGCGCGAGGGCGCCACCACCCACGTGCTGGCCCCGGCGCCGCTGGGCTGAGCGGCCTCTGCGCGCGGCCCTCAGCCGGCGGCGGGATGCGCGGCGTATCCGGTGACCATCTCGGTGATGAGGTCCAGTTGGGTGCGCACCGCTTCGCTGTCGTTGTCGACCAGCCAGCGCAGGACGAGGCCGTCGATCATGTTGAGGGTGAACCGGCTCAGGATCTGCACCGGGATCGACCACTCGGTCTCGGTCGCCTCGCGGGCGTGGTCGAGGATGTCGGCGACGGTGGAGTCGTTGAAGGCGTACTGCTCGCGGGCGATGGCCAGTTTCGCGGGTGTGCTCTCACCCTCCCGCAACGCATAGGTGGTGGTTTCGTAGGTGAGCAGCTGACGTTCGGGTGTCGCCTCGATGTTCAGCCACATCAGTTCCAGGCCCGCGCGCACCAATTTTTGAAGCGCTTCTATTCCTGTTCCGACGTCCTGCCATACCGTTTCGTCGGCGTCCACGGAATCGCGCAATTCCATGGACAGCGCTTTGGCCAGTTCGGTCATCAGCGCGTCCTTGTTTTCGAAACAGTAGTGCACCACTCCGAGCGAAACACCAGCTGCCTGAGCGACATCGCGCGTGGTCACGCCCGCGACGCCCTTCTTCTCGGCCAAGCCGATAGCCGCCTCGATAAGGTGGGCCCGTCGTTCTTCGACGCTCAATCGGGAGGACACTCCAGCGAGTTAAGCGTTCCGAACTCCCGCAGTCAATTCACGGCTACCCATGTATCGATCAGGCTGTCGACTGGACGATTGTCCAGTTGTGTGGTTCGCTCCGACCCGGAGAAAGGGAGGATTGATGCACGAGGCTGTCAGCGGTACCCGTTCGCCGGAAATGAATCGCCGGACCCTGCTCGCCCGCACCGGCGCCGCCTCGGCCGCGCTCGCCGTCGCCGCGACGGTGGCCCCTGGCCCGACCGCCATCGCGTCGGCGGCTCCGACGGCCGGATACCGGGTCGGCGCCGGCATCTCCGACATCACCGGCCCCGCCGGCGAGTGCGGGATGATGGGCTACAACCAGCACGGCCAGGACCCCGCGGGCAACCACCTGCGGCCCCGCGCCCGCGCCTATGTGTTCGAGGCGGGCGGGGAACGGGTGGTCTTCGCCGTCGCCGAGAACGGCATGATCTTCCAGTCCGTGCACCGCGGCGTCCTGCTCGAACTGGCCAGGCGCTACGGCGATCTCTACACCGAGCGCAATGTGCTGCTCACCTCCACGCATTCGCACGCCTGCTGCGGCGGGTCGAGCCACGACTACGCCTACAACCTGTCCATCCTCGGCTTCCAACAGCAGGTCTACGACGCCGAGGTGCAGGGCATCGTCGAAGCGATCGCCGCCGCCCACGACGATCTCGCCCCGGCCACCCTCGCCCTCGGCCGCGCCGAACTGCGCGACGCCAGCGTGAACCGCTCCCTGGTGGCCTTCGAGCGCAATCCCGACACCGACAAGGCGGTCTTCCCCGAGGCCGTCGACCCGGCCGTGACCGCGCTGGCGATCGACCGGGGCGGCAGGCGGGTCGGCGCGATCACCTGGTTCGCCACCCACAACACCTCCATGACCAACGAGAACCGGCTGATCAGCTCCGACAACAAGGGCTACGCCTCGTTCGCGCACGAGCACATCGACCACGGCGTCCGCTATCTGGACGGACAACCCGATTTCATCGCGGCCTTCGCCCAGACGAACGCGGGCGACATGTCACCGAACCTGAACCTGCGACCCGGCTCCGGGCCCACCGAGGACGAGTTCGAGAACACCCGCATCATCGGCGAACGTCAGTACGCCGCGTCGAAATCGGCGCTGGCCGCCGCCCGCCCGATCGCCGGGCCGGTGGGCGCGCAACTCTGCTACATCGACCTGTCCGACATCGCCGTGGACGGCCGCTTCACCCCCGACGGGCAGCCGAGGCACACCGCCCCGGCGGCCGCCGGGGTCTCGCTCGTCGCCGGCAGCGTCGAGGACGGCCCCGGCCTGCCCGGATCGCCGGTGCCGGAGGGCGTGCGCAATCCGCTGATCGACGCGCTCGGCGATCCATCGCGGCCCGCGCCGTCCTGGCTCGCCGACGCCCAGGCGCCCAAGGTGATCGTCGCGCCGCTCGGCCTGCTGCCGCCGGTGCCGTGGGTGCCGAGCGTGGTGCCGATCCAGATCATGCGCATCGGCGAGCTGTATCTGGCCGCGGCGGGCGGGGAGTTCACCATCGTGGCCGGTCTGCGGGTGCGCCGCGCGGTGGCCGCCGCCCTCGGCGTCCCGGTCGACCAGGTGCTCATGCAGGGCTACGCCAACGCCTACCACCAGTACGTGACCACCCCGGAGGAGTACGACGCCCAGCAGTACGAGGGTGGCTCCACCCTGTACGGCCGCTACACTCTGCCCGCCTACGTGCAGGAGTTCACGCGGCTGGCAACGGCTTTCGCGGCGGGCGCGGCGGTCGGGCGCGGCCCGGCCCCGCGCGACGTGTCGGCTCTGCAGCCGAATTTCGTCCCGGCGCCTGGCCCCGACGCCGCCCCGGCGGGCACGGCCTTCGGCGACGTGCTCGTCCAGCCCGCCGCCTCCTACGCGCGCGGCGAGCGCGCCTCGGTCGAATTCGTCTCCGCGCACCCGAAACACAACCCGCGCCGCAACGGCACCTTCTGCGAGATCCAGCACAGGCAGGGGCAGCGCTGGGTGCGGGTGGCCAACGAGGGCGAGTGGGCGGTGCGCTTCCACTGGAGCAGGCGCGGCAGCGCCGAGTCGGTGGCCCGCTTCACCTGGGACATCCCCGCCGACGCCGCGGCGGGCAGCTACCGCTTCGTGCACTTCGCCGATCAGCTCGCCGCCGACGGCGGTCTGCGGCCGTTCACCGGTACCAGTGCCGAATTCACCATCGGCTGAGCCGGGCTCAGAGCCCGGTCTGCGCGCCCTTGGCCCCTCGGCGGGCGCCTCGGCGCTGGACCAGGTAGATCACCAGCGCGATCCCGCCGACGAGAATCCCCATGAGGCACACCGGCCGCGCGGATTCCCAGCGGTCCCCGCTCGCCCACACCACGATCGTGGCCAGCACCCACAGGGCGATGCCGATGGCCAGCACCGGTCGTGGGTCGGTGAGCCGCGGCGGGATCTCGGGAACGTCGGTGGGCACGGACCCCAGGGTAGCCCGGCGAAGGTGCGCAGCGGTCACGGTGTGTCCCGTATCGTTTGGCGGGTGACGACGCCATCGGATGTGAGAGCCTTGGCCGGCGAATTGTCGCTGGCTGTGGTCCGGCTCACGCGACATCTCCGCGGCCGCCGCGCCGATTCACCGGTCTCGCTGACCCAGCTGTCCGCGCTGGCGACCCTGGCCCGCGACGGAGCGATGACCCCGGGCCAGCTGGCCGCCAAGGAACGTGTGCAGCCGCCCTCGATGACGAGGGTCATCGCGTCGCTGTCGGATCTGAAGCTGGTGGAACGCCAGCCGCATCCGACCGACGGGCGTCAGATCATCGTCTCGCTCTCCGCGTCGGGCATGGCTGTGCTGGCCGACGAGGCGAGCGCGCGCGAGGCGTGGTTGTCCGAGCGCCTGTCCGGGCTGCCGGAATCGCAGCTGGCGGTGCTCGCCGAGGCGATCGCCGTGATGAACGAGATCGTCACCGAGGCGGAGTAGCCGCGCCGGGTTCGGCGTTCGGCGTTCGGCTCAGCGTTCGCCGAAAGGCCGGTCGCTGTCGACGATCTCGCGCCCGAGCGGGAACAGCGACAGCGGGATGAACTTGAGATTGGCCCATCCGAACGGGATGCCGATGATCGAGACGAACAGCGGGATGCTGGTGAGCAGGTGCCCGATCGCCAGCCACCAGCCCGCCACTATGAACCAGATGATGTTGCCGATCAGCGAGCCCGCGCCCGCGCCCGGCTTCTCCACCGTGGTGCGCCCGAACGGCCACAGCACGTAGACCGCGATGCGGAACGAGGCGATGCCGAAGGGGATCGTGACGATCAGCACGAAGCAGATGAGGCCGGCGACGATGTAGCCGAGCGCCATCCAGAAGCCCGCGAAGATCAACCACAGGATGTTGAGCACCAACTGAATCGGCTTCACGCCCACCAGCATGCCAGTTTCCCGGCGGGTGCGCTCGTGCCCCGGTCGCCGGGGGTGACGCGGCGGGGGCGCGGCCGGCCGTGCGCGCGGGCCGGCAGGATGGGCGGGTGGCCGAAGTGATCGACGTGGACGACCCAGCCGACCCCAGGGTCGACGACTTCCGCGACCTGTCCGACGCCGACCGCCGCCCCGACCTGCCCGGCCGCAAGGGCCTGGTGATCGCCGAGGGCGTGGTGGTGGTGCGGCGCATGCTGGATTCGCGGTTCACCCCCGCAGCCCTGCTCGGCGTCGGCAGGCGCCTCGACGACCTCGCCGACGACCTGGCCGGGCTCGACGTGCCCTGCTATCGGGCCGACGCGCAGGTCATGGCCGAGATCGTCGGCTTCCACCTGAACCGGGGGGTGCTCGCCGTCGCGCCGCGTCCACCCGAGCCGACCCTCGACGAGGTGCTCGACCGGGCGCGCACGGTGGCCGTGCTCGAAGGCGTCAACGACCACGAGAATCTGGGCTCGATGTTCCGCAACGCCGCCGCGCTCGGGGTGGACGCGGTGGTGTTCGGCCCGCGCTGCTCGGACCCGCTCTACCGGCGTTCGGTGCGGGTGTCGATGGGGCACGTGCTGCGCGTGCCGTTCGCCCGTGTCGCCGCCTGGCCGCGGGATCTGGACGTGCTGCGCGAGCGCGGATTCCAGCTCGTCGCCCTGACGCCGAACCCGGCGGCCGTCACCCTGGCCGAGGCCGTGACCGGCGAGCGGGTGGCCCTGCTGCTCGGCGCCGAAGGGCCGGGCCTCACCGAGGAGGCCATGGACGCCTGCGACGTGCGCGCCCGCATCCCCATGACGCCCGGCGTCGACTCGCTCAATGTCGCCACCGCCGCCGCGATGGCCTTCTACGAACGGATCCGCACCACGTGAAGGGGGAGACCGTGACGACCCCGCCCGCCGACGACCCCTACCGTGCCCTGCCGCCGGTCCGCGACCCCACGCCCTGGGCGGCGGGCCTGACGGTCGCCGCCCTGGTCGCGGTGCTGGCCACGGTGGCCGTCTACGCCTTCGGCTACGCGCTCGGGCAGGTGCACCCGCTGCTGTCCGTGCTCATCAACGTGGTCGCCGTGGGCGGCGCCGCGCCGACGGCCTGGCGCTGGCGGCACATCCCGGTCACCCGATGGGTGCTGCTCGGTTGCGCCGCCGGCGTCGGACTCGGGTGGCTCGGTCTGCTCTTCGCCGGTCTCGCGGCGTTGTGAAGGGTGTGTGGCGGGTGTCCAGAGGGCTGAACGCCGCCACGCCGATACGTCCGCGCGTCGCGATCGGTCGTGCTCCGGCGTGTCGGGGTCGGTTCGCGCCGTTCTCGGTGGGGCCGATCGGGTGTCAGGTGGCCCTGGTGGCGTCGCGGAACCAGCCGAGGAACCCGCGACGCTCCTTCTCCGGCGCCGTCGCGGCAACCTTCCGCGGTGCGGCGACGACCTCGGGCGGCGCGGTGACGATGTCGCGGGGTGCGGCGGCTTCGCGGGGTGTGACGGCTTCGCGGGGCGTGGCGGCTTCGCGGGGTGCGGCGGCTTCGCGGGGCGTGGCGGCTTCGCGAGGCGTCGTCGCGACGGGCGGCTGTTGCTCGCTCGCCCGCACGGCCGTGGCCGCGCCGGACTGTGGGGCAGCCGACCTGCTCCGCTGGCCGTAGCCACGACGCGGCGGGCCGATCAGAGGTTCGTCCACCGGCCGCGCCGCCTCTGCCGATTCGGTCGCGGCGGCGGCCGCGGGCGGGACCAGTGCCGCGCGGGGGGGGCGTGGGGGGGCCG
>NZ_JARWRU010001126.1 GCF_029867845.1 Nocardia farcinica
GGAGAGTAGGACACCGCCGGAACATCCTTTCACGATAGGGGACCCGATACCGGGTCCCCTATCGTCGTTTATGGGGTCTTCGCGGCCTCGTGATCAGCACGCATTCGGTGGCCTGCCGGATGCGTGGTTGAATTCGTACCAGAGCCGGGCGATGTCCCGGCAGCAGACTTCGAAAGGGTTCACCGTGTCCGAACACAACGACGGTCCGAGGCCGTTCCGGCGAGGCGCCTCCGATTCGGGGCAGCGCGATGCCGGCAACGACCGGCCGTCTCGTCGGACCGGTGACTCCGAATCGGGCCGCGGCGGTTTCCGCCGCAGTGGCGGCGACAAGGATCGCGGGGCCGGTGATCGTGGTGGTTTCCGCCGAGGTGATTCCGGTGGCAGCGATCGCGGCTCCGACAACCGTGGCGGCTCCGGCGGCGGTTACCGCCGGGATTCCGGCGACCGGTCGGGGCAGCGCGACGACCGTGGCCCGAGTGGTTTCCGCCGGGGCGGCGATTCGGGTCGTCCCGGTGAGCGCGGTGGATTCGATCGCGGTTCGCGTGGCGGTGACTCCGGGGAGTGGCGCTTCGAGCGCGGCGGCGAGAACCGCGGCGGCGGTAACCGTGGCGGAGGTAGCCGTGGCGGAGGTAGCCGTGGCGGCTACGGCGACCGTGATCGGTCGGATCGTGACCGTGGCGGACGCGGCGGCTCCGAGGAGCGCGGCGGCTTCCGTCGTGGCGGCTCGGGCGAGAGCGGCTCGCGCGGTGGGGACCGTGGCGGCTTCCGTCGCGGCGGCACCGAGCGTGGTGATTCGGCTCGCGGTGGCTTCGATCGTTCCGGCTCAGATCGTTCCGGCTTTGATCGTTCCGGCTCCGACCGCGGTGGTTCCGAACGCCGTGGGGCCGACCGTGGCGGTTCCGATCGTGGCGGTTCCGATCGTGGTGGCTTCGATCGTGGTTCCGAGCGCGGAGGATTCGACCGGCGTTCCGATCGTGGCTCGGATCGTCCCGGTGAGCGCGGTGGCTTCCACCGCCGCGGTGGCGCGGATCGTGCCGGTTCCGAGCGGGGCGGGTTCGATCGAGGTGCCGGCCGGGGCGGATTCGACCGTGGCGGCGCCGAACGGCGTGGTGATTCCGATCGCGGGTTCGACCGGCGTCCCGAGCGCGACGGTGATCGGTTCGGTGGCGATCGGTCCAAGGGGGATCGATCCGGTGCGGAGCGGGAGGGCTTCGAGCGCCGCGAGGGCGGCTTCCGCCAGGGCGATTCCGACCAGCGACGTGGCGGCGAGGACCGCAGGCGCGGCGGCGAGGGCGCGCGCGGTGCGGGCGCACGGTCGCTGGACCGGCGTCCGCCGCGGCCGGAGGAGCCGGATCTGCCCGACGATGTGGAGGCCTCGGATCTCGATCCGGCCGTCCGGCGCGATCTGCTGAGCCTGGACAAGGGCAATGCCGAGACCGTGGCCCGGCATCTGGTGATGGCGGTGCGGCTGGTCGACGACGATCCGGGCCTGGCGCTGGCCCACGCCAGAGCCGCGCGGCAGCGGGCGGGCCGGATCGCGGTGGTGCGCGAGACCGCGGGCGTGGTGGCCTACCACGCCGGCGAGTGGGCCGAGGCGCTGTCGGAGCTGCGCACCGCGCGGCGGATGTCCGGCGGCTCGGGGCTGCTCGCCGTGATGGCGGACTGCGAGCGCGGTCTCGGCCGCCCGGAACGGGCCATCGAGCTCGGCCGCAGCGAGGAGGCGCGCGCCCTCACCGGTGACGATGCCAGCGAGCTGCGCATCGTGGTCTCCGGCGCGAGGATGGATCTCGGCCAGTACGACCAGGCCGTGGTGACCTTGCAGACGCCCGATCTCGATCCCGAGCGCACCGGTTCCTCGGCTGCACGGCTGTTCTACGCCTACGCCGACGCGCTGGTGGCGGCCGGACGCACCTCCGAGGGCCTGGAGTGGTTCCTCAACGCCGCCGCCGCCGATCTCGACGGTGAGACCGACGCGGAGGACCGTGCCGCCGAACTGACCGGCGACGCCTAGACCTTTCCCGGACCTTTCCGGTACATCCGGTCATTCGGTCATCGCGGACACGGGCCGCCCGCGTGCCCGCCGCCGCGGAGCGGAGCGGCCGACCCGTCCTGCTCCGACGATGGGCGAGCCCCTCGCCGAAGACTGCCCCTCGTCGATGGCTGCCCCTCGCCGATGGCGTCGGTGGGCTGACGTAGGGTCGGAGAACGTCGAAGCCGACCCCGGGGGCCGGTGATCCCCGCGGGGGACGAACGAAGTGGGAGTGGTGTGAAGCGGCTACGAGATCGCTACGAGGCCTTGCTGCTCGATCTGGACGGCACCCTGTACCGGGGCGCCGCGGTCATCGAGGGCGCGCCGGAAGCGCTGGTGGACGGCGGCTCGGCGCAGCGGCTCGCCTACGTCACCAACAACGCGAGCCGCGGCCCGGATGCCGTGGCGGCCCATCTCGCCGAACTCGGTTACCCGGCCACCCCCGACGACGTGGTCACCAGTGCGCAGGCCGCCGTGCGGCTGCTCGCGGAGAAGCTGTCGCCGGGCGCGACGGTGCTCGTCGTCGGTTCCGGCGATCTGGCCGAAGAGGTCGCCAGGGCCGGGCTGACGCCGATCCGGCGTTTCGACGACGAGGTGCCCGCCGCCGTCGTGCAGGGGCATTCCCCGCATACCGCGTGGGCCGATCTGGCCGAGGCCGCCTACGCGCTGCGGGCGGGCGCGCTGTGGGTGGCCGCGAACACCGACAAGACGCTGCCGAACGAGCGCGGTCTCGCCCCGGGCAACGGGTCGATGGTGGCGGCGCTGCGGGCGGCCTCCGATCTGGAGCCGATCGTGGCGGGCAAGCCGTTCGCTCCGCTGCTCGAAGACGCCGTGGCCAGGGTGGGCACCAGAGCCGCGCTGGTCGTCGGCGACCGGCTCGACACCGATATCGAGGGCGCTGACCGGGTGGCCCTCGACTCGCTGCTCGTGCTCACCGGCGTCAGCACCATCGAGGAGCTGGCCGAGGTGGGGCAGGAGCGGACGCCGACCTATGTGGCGCTGAGCCTCGACGCGCTCAATCACCCGCCGGTGGGCGCCGACCCCGGCCTCGACCTCGCCGAGCGGTTGCGCCGCCATCCCGGCCGAGCCGTGACGGTACGCGCGTCCCGTTCGGAAATCCGATAGCGTTGGCAGCACGATGACTACTCCGAACTCCGCCCCGAGGCCCGGTGTGCCGCTGCCAGGACAGCATCTGCCCGGCGCAGGCGGGCACCCGGAACCGGCCGACCCCGAGCGCATCCGCGCCGAGATCGACGAACTGCTCGCCGAACTCGACGCGGGTGGCGGTCACGCCGGTCCCGCGGAGAGCGCCGAAGCGGGTGTCGACATCACCCGCCGCGCACGCATCCTGGAACAGGCACACGAGGTGCTGGTCCAGGCCCTGGCCACGGTGGACAAGATCTGAGGTGGCCAGGCGCGCGCGAGTGGACGCCGAGCTGGTTCGCCGCGGATTGGCCCGGTCGCGTGAGCACGCGGTCGAGCTGATCGGCGCAGGCCGGGTCCTGATAGCAGGAACGGTGGCGACGAAACCCGCCACCGCCGTGGAAGCGGGCACCCCGCTGGTGGTGCGTGCGGAACCCGACGAGGTGCAGTGGGCTTCCCGGGGCGCGCACAAACTGCTGGGCGCGCTGGAACGGTTCGAGCCGGAGGGCTTGTCGGTGGCGGGCAGGCGCTGCCTGGACGCCGGCGCCTCGACCGGTGGCTTCACCGATGTGCTGCTCAGCCGCGAGGCCCGCGAGGTGGTCGCGGTCGACGTCGGATACGGCCAGCTGGTGTGGCGGCTGCGCAACGACGAGCGGGTGCACGTGTTCGACCGCACCAATGTGCGTTCGCTGACCCCCGAGGCCATCGGCGGCACCGTCGGGTTGGTGGTGGGCGATCTGTCGTTCATCTCCCTCGCCCTGGTGCTGCCCGCGCTGGCCGCGTGTTCGGCCGACGGCGCCGACCTGCTGCCGATGGTCAAGCCGCAGTTCGAGGTCGGCAAGGAGCGGGTCGGCTCCGGCGGCGTGGTGCGCGATCCGATCCTGCGCGCCGAAGCGGTGTGCGCGGTGGCTGCCGCGGCGGCCGGCCAGGGGTTGCGCACGCTCGGTGCGGTGGCCAGCCCGCTGCCCGGTCCGTCCGGGAACGTCGAGTATTTCCTGTGGCTGCGCAAGACCGGCCCCTTCGACTACGACGGCGAGCAGGTGCGCGCGCTGGTGGAGCGGGCGGTCGAGGAGGGGCCGCGATGAGCGGGCCAGATCTCGACCGCGAAATCCTGCTGATCGCGCATCCCGGCCGCGCCGAGATCGCCGAGACCGCGCATCGGGTGGCGAAGATCTTCGCCGATGCCGGGATCGGGTTGCGGGTGCTCGACGACGAGGCCGACAGCACCCACCTGGACGACACCGAGTCGGTGGCGATCTCGGTGCCGGGCGGTGAGCACGTGCGCCGGGTCCCCTACGGTCCCGAGGCGGCGGCCGGCTGCGAGATGGTGCTCGCGCTCGGCGGTGACGGCACCTTCCTGCGGGCCGCCGAACTGGCCAGACCGGCCTCGGTGCCCGCGCTCGGAATCAATCTCGGCCGCATCGGTTTCCTCACCGAGGCCGAGGCCGAGCATCTCGACGAGGCGCTCGGGCAGGTGGTGCGCCGGGACTATCGCGTCGAGAACCGGATGACCATCGACGTGTCGGTGCGGGTGGACGACGAGATAGTCGACTCCGGGTGGGCGCTGAACGAGGCCAGCATCGAGAACGCCGTGCGCATGGGCGTGCTGGAGGTGGTGCTCGAGGTGGACGGGCGCCCGGTCTCCTCCTTCGGCTGTGACGGAATCCTCATCTCGACCCCGACCGGTTCCACGGCCTACGCCTTCTCCGCGGGCGGTCCGGTGGTGTGGCCGGAACTCGAAGCGCTGCTTGTGATTCCGAGCAACGCGCACGCGCTGTTCGCGCGGCCGCTGGTCACCTCCCCCGAGTCACGCATCGCCGTCGAGGCGGTCGCGACCGGTCACGATGCGATAGTTTTCCTTGACGGTAGGCGAACCATGACGCTGCCGCGCGGCGGCCGGGTGGAGGCGGTGCGGGGGAGTGAACCGGTCCGCTGGGTGCGGCTGGATTCCGCCCCGTTCGCGGACCGGATGGTGCGCAAGTTCCAGCTACCTGTGACCGGCTGGCGAGGCAGACGGCGAACGGAGAGCACACGTGCTGACAGAGATCAGGATTGACAGTCTCGGTGTCATATCCGCGGCCACCGCGCAGTTCCACGAGGGTCTGACGGTTCTCACCGGCGAGACGGGCGCGGGCAAGACGATGGTGGTGACGAGCCTGCATCTGCTCAGCGGCGCCCGTGCCGATCCGGGCCGGGTCCGGCTCGGCGCCGAGAAGGCGGTGGTCGAGGGGCGGTTCACCGTCGACGATCTCAACGCCGAGGCGCGCGCACAGGTCGGCGAGGTGCTCGAATCGGCCGCGGCCTCCGCCGACGACGACGGCAGTGTGATCGCCATTCGCACCGTGGGCGGTGACGGCCGGTCGCGGGCGCATCTGGGCGGACGCGGCGTGCCCGCCTCGGTGCTGTCGGATTTCACCGCGCCGCTGCTGACCGTGCACGGCCAGAACGACCAGTTGCGCCTGCAGAAGCCGGAACAGCAGCTCGCGGCGCTGGACCGGTTCGCCGGTGACAGCGTCACCTCGCTGCTGCGCACCTATCAGATGAACCGGCGCGCCTGGCTGAACGCGCGCGAGGAGCTGCTCGAACGCACCGCGCGCGCCAGGGAATTGGCGCTGGAGGCCGACCGGCTCAAGCACTCTCTCGACGAGATCGACGCCATCGCACCGGAACCCGGTGAGGATGTGCGCACGGTGGCGGAGGTGCGCAGGCTCAGCGACCTGGACTCGCTGCGCGAGGCCGCGGCCGTGGCGCACGACGCGCTCGC
>NZ_JARWRU010001127.1 GCF_029867845.1 Nocardia farcinica
GGGGGGGGGGGGGGCGCCCCGTGCATGTTTTTGGTGCCCGGCGGCGGCTGGGGCGAGCCTGCTCCCCCCCCCGGTTACCCCCGCTCCTATGGCGCGCGGCGGGATGCGGCCGTGTTCGGACTGCCAGCGTTCCAGGTCGTCGACGGTCAGACCGGCATCGGCGTCGGTGGCGGCTCGTGCGCTGATGTCGACCACCACCAGCGGCGCCACCAGATCCTCGGCGCGCACCAGCTCGGTGGGGGCGCCGCCGGGGGCGCGGTGCGCCGGGGCGTCCAGGTGGGTGCCGGAGTGCTCCCAATAGGCGAGCATGTTCTGGGCGAAGCCGCCGTTGTCGTAGGTGTTCACCGCAGCGGAGGTGAACGGCGGACTGCCCGGCCAGATCGGCTGGCGGGGATGCTGCGGGGGGGTCCGGCCGACCACGCCCGAGGGCGGCGCCGCGTGCGCGCGGGCCGGGCGGGCCACGGCGGCGGCGCCGAGCGCGGTCACGCCGGACAGCGTGACGCCGAGCGCGCCGAGGAAGCCGCGACGGCCGGTCCGGGCGGCCTGTTCGTGGGCGATGCGGACGATGGTCGGAGCACACATCGGTGGTTGGCCTCCGCTGGCGGTAACGAGGGATGTCGCACCGGGTCGGCCGTGATCCGGTGCCGGGCGCTGTGACCGTACCGCCGCGCGGCCCGGCGGCCGGGCAACTTCGCCGGATCGGCCCGTTATCCGGCGGCAACCGTCTGAGCAGCGCCGATCGGGCGACTGCTGCCGATGGGGGTGCGGCAGGTCCGTATAGTCGGCGCAGATGAGTAGTTCCGTTCGCGAGAGTGCGCCCGAGCCGTCGAACCGCCGCTTGGGGGCTGCGGCATGGCTGGCGCCGCTGCTGCTCGTCGTGTTCGCCACCGTGTGCCTGACCCGGCCGGTGTGGCCGTTCGACGAGATCACCGGCGGCTTCATCGACCTGCAGGTCTACCGGCTCGGGGTGGACGCCCTGCGCAACGGCGGCGATCTCTACGGCCAGCTTCCGCAGACCACCATCGGTATCGGGCTGCCGTTCATCTATCCGCCCTTCGCCGCGCTGGTGCTCGCGCCGTTCGCGCTGCTGCCCTGGGACATCGCCGCGTTCGCCTTCTTCGTCACCTCGGTGGCGGCGTTGGCGCTGACGCTGTACGTGGTGGCGCGCCGGGTGTGGCCGGGACAGGGGCAGCGGCGCACCGCCCTGTACGCCACCGCCTGTGCGGCGCCGTTGGCGATGCTGCTGGAGCCGACGCACGCGACGTTGGACTTCGGTCAGGTGAACCTGTTGCTGATGGCGCTGGTGGCTGTCGACTGCCTGGCGCTGAAGCCGCGCTGGCCGCGCGGCATGCTGCTCGGCATCGCCGCCGCGGTGAAGCTGACCCCGGCCGCGTTCGTGCTCTACTTCCTGATCCGCAAGGACTACAAGGCCGCGCTGACCGCCGCGGTCACCGGCGCCGCCGCGACCGCGCTGAGCTTCCTCGTCCTGCCCGGCCCCTCTATGACCTACTGGTTCGGCGGCATGAACGTCGACGGCCTCAGCGGCTCCGCCTTCCACACCAACCAGTCCATCCAGGCGGTGCTGGCGCGCATGAAGGTGCCCGAGCCCGCGTTCACGCTGATCTGGCTGGCGGTGGGCGCGCTTGTGCTCGCCCTCGTGGTGGTGGCGATGCGGCGCGCGGCCGGGCTGCCCGCGCTGGCGCTGGCCATCAACGCGGTGTTCACGCTGCTGGTGTCGCCGATCTCGTGGTCGCACCACTGGGTGTGGATCGCGCCGGCGCTGCTGGCGGTGGTCGGCTACGCGGTGCGGCTGCCGTGGCGGCGGGCGATCGCGCCGTGCGCGGTGGCGGCGGTGACGGCCGCGGTCTTCGTCTACGGGCCGCAGAACTGGCTGCCCAACGGGGAGGACAGGGAGTCGGAGTGGACCGGAACCCAGCATCTGGTCGGCAACACCTATGTCTGGCTGAGCGTGCTGCTGGTCCTGATGTTCCTCGTGGCGTCCTGGCGCTCGGCGCCCCCGCTCGCCGCGCCTGCGCCCTCGGCCGAACCGGAACGGGAGCCGCAGCCGGTCTCGTCGTGACGGCCGAAGCGGGCGTCAGGGGCGAAGTTGGCGCGAGGGGGAAGTTGGCGCGAGGGGGAAGTTGGCGCTGCCTACCGCCCGGTGAGAAGGAGCCGGGCGGGGCAGCCGTCGAAGAGTCAACACGGCGAACCTGAGACGGTGGCCCGGCTCATCATGAGAGTCTGCTGAGAACAGATCACGAATTGCTTTCCTCCTGGGCGGATTCGCCGTGGGGGCCTTCCGCGCCGGAAGTTTGCTAGTAGCATGCTCGACGGCGGTTCGCGTGATCGATCGCCACCGCGCGACAGGTTTTCACCCGGCACAGGTTTCAACCCTTACGTATTCGAGCACCCGACATTCGAAGAGGGGTACGGCTGTGAGCACGGTTCTCTCTGCGGCGCACGATTTCTACGGCACGGTCTGGGCCCAGGTCGGCAATCCGACCCCGGAGGCGCCGCCGCTGGCGGACAAGATCCTCGAGATGACCCGCTACTTCACCTGGTTCACGCTGCTGTCGGGCGTCGCCGCGATCACCTTCGCCGGCGGGCGCTTCGCCTGGGAGAAGTGGAGCGGTGGTGCGTTGCAGTCGCCGAAGATGGTGGCGGGCGCGATGATGGGCGGCACGGTCGCCACCAGCGCGGGCACCCTCATGAACGCCGTCATGGGGTGAGATCGGCGGGGTCGGTGTTGGCCCCGCACAACACCACACAGACCCGTTCGTCCTCGGCCGGGCGGTAGGCGCCCGACCGCAGCGCGGCCAGCGCGGTGGCGGCGGCGTGTTCGACCGCGAGCCGCCGTTCCCGCCACAGGGCCCGCCGCGCGGTGACGATCTGCTCGTCGGTGACCAGCACCGACACGGTGTCGCCGTGCCGCGCCGCCCGCAACGCCATCTCGGTCGCCCGGCGCGCGCCGAGCGAGTCGGCCGCCACCGAATCGACATCGACATCCACCGGCCGCCCGGCCTCGAGCGCGGCGTTGAGCGCCCGGCAGCGCTCCGGTTCCACGGCCACCGTGCGGATTCCGTGCCGCGCGGCCGCCGTGGCGATCCCGGCGAACAGCCCGCCGCCACCACCACGGTGTCCACCTCCGGCAGCGCCCGGTGGATCTCGTCGAGCAGCGTGCCCGCGCCCGCGGCGATCAGCGGGTGGTCGTAGGCGTGCGATTCCAGCGCCCCCGATTCGGCGGCCCAGTCCCGGCTCGCCGCCAGCGCCTGGGCGTACTCGCTGCCCGTCAGCCGCACCTGCGCCCGGTAACCGCGCAGCCGCTCCACCTTGACCGCGGGCGCGGTGGCGGGCAGGAAGACCGTCGCGGGCACGCCACGGCGCGCCGCCGCCCAGGCGCACGCCAGCCCGGCGTTGCCGCCCGAGGCGATGGTCACGCCCGCCGCGGGCAGGGCGCCCGAGAGATGATGCGCCTCCACGAAATTCGCCGCGCCGCGCGCCTTGAACGAGCCGGTGTGCTGGAGGTGTTCCAGGGCCAGCCAGACGGGCACGCCCGGTTCGGCGCGGGCGAGGGTGATCGGCCGGACCAGTCCGGCGATCCGTTCGGCGGCCGCCTCGATGTCGGCGTGGTCCAGGTGCTCGGCGCTGTCCGGTGCTGTTGCCACCCGCCCGATTCTGGCAGTTCCGCGCGCTCGCCGCCGCGCTCGCGGGCGCGACCGTGGTCGTGTTCGCCGCCCGGACTACATTCGGTGCGTGGTCGATCGCGCGGGCGCCTACCGGGAGCGGCCGTCCCGGCTGGACGGGGCGGTGGTCTGGACTCGCACCGTCCTGGCCGACGATCGTGACCCCGTGCTGCCCGACGGTTCCATCGACCTGCTGTGGCGGGAGGGCACCCTGCTCGTCGCAGGCCCGGACACCGGCCCGCACCACCCGCACGCCCCGTCGGGCACGCGCTTCGCCGGCGTGCGCTTCGCTCCGGGAAGCGCCCCGGAACTGCTCGGCGTCCCCGCCCGCGAACTGCGCGACCTGCGCGTCGAGCTGTCCGATCTGTGGCCCGCGGCGACGGTGCGCGCGCTGACCGCGCGGGTGGACGCCGCCGCCGATCCCGCCGCCGGGCTGGAGGCGGTGGCCCTGCGTCGCGCCGCCGAGCTCGGCCGCCCCGACCCGCTGCCCCGGTTGATCGTCGCGGAGTTGGCGGCGGGCACGTCCGTCGCGACCGCGGCCGAACGGATCGGCATCGGAGCGCGGGCGCTGCACCGCCGTTCGCTCACCGCGTTCGGCTACGGACCCAAGACCCTGGCGAGCATCCTGCGGATGCGCCGAGGGGTGGACGCGGCCAGGGCCGGGTTGCCGCTCGCCGCGGCCGCCGCGCACGCCGGTTACAGCGACCAGGCGCACTTCACCCGCGAGGTGGCCCGGCTGGCGGGCCGCCCGCCTGCGGCGCTGCTCGGCCGGTCGTCCGGTGCGCGCGCTCAGCCGAGCGGAGCGTAGAGGTCGACGGAGTTGCCGTCCGGGTCTGCGACGACCGCGTAGCGCTGGCCCCAGAAGGCGTCCCACGGCTTCAGCACGCCGGGATGTCCCGCCGCGGTGAGTTCGGCGTACACCGTGTCGACCTCGGCCGGATCGGCGCAGCGGAACGCCAGGCCGACGCGCCCGCCCTCGGCCGACAGCCGCCGGTCGGGGTGGAAGGAACGGATGGTGTCCTCGGTGTCGAAGGCGACCCGCAGCCCACCGGGCAGCGCCGCCTCGACGTGGGGCTGATCCTGCGCGCCGGAGGGGAACTCGAGACCGAGCCTGCGGTAGAAGGCCAGCGAGGCGGCCATGTCGGAGGTGATGATGCCGACGACGTCCAGTTGCGGTGTCATGGCCCCACCGTAGGAGGCGCGACGGCGCCCGGTCTTGAACGAATCGGACGTCCCGCGCGTCGGTGGCCGGGACGGCTGCCGGCGCGGCGGTGGGCCGGGGCGAGTCGCTCGGCGCGAGCGGGCAGGCGGTTCAGAGCGTGGAACCCGGCAGCGCGGTGGCGGGCAGCAACTCCCCGATGAGGTTCTCTCCGAGGATGCGGATGTGGTCGCGGATGCCGCGCACCACCTCGATGGACTCGCCCTGCGGGTCCGGCAGGTTCCAGTCGCGGTAGCTGATGCCGGGGAAATACGGGCAGGCGTCGCCGCAGCCGCCGATGGTGACGACCACGTCGGAGATGCCGACCGCCTCGTCGGTGAGCTTGCGCGGGGTGCGGGCGGACAGGTCGATGCCGACCTCGGCCATGACCGCGACGACGGTGGGGTCGACGGCCTCCGCCGGATCGACGCCGGCCGAACGCGCTTCCAGCCGGTCACCGGCGAGCGCGTCCAGAAACCCTGCTGCCATCTGTGAACGGGCGGCGTTGTGCGCGCAGACGAACAGCACACTGGGTTTGTGAGCCATCGGTATGCCTTTCGAGGTGGAGCTCTTTCAGCGGTGGCGCCCGGTGCCCCCGGGATGTCCGTGGGAGCCGAAACGCTGTCGTAGCGTACGGGATACGCGCGCGAGCACCCGCATTTCGCGCGATCGCGCGGCCTGCGCCCGAGGTCGGTGCGGGTCACGGGTTCCCCACTCTCGCAGCGGGATTCGCCCGGACAGACGAAGACCCCCCGGACGACGCGGTCACGGCGGGCTACGCCCCCGCCGCCCCCGGCCGCCGAACGGGCGAAGCCCCCCCCCGGGCGGGCCCCAAACTCTTGTTGTGAGGAGGCGGGGGTGGTGATCTACCGTCCCCCGCTGGCCAACCCGTCCGTGAGCGGCTTGTATGCGCGGCGAGGGTGATCGATGTAGCTGATCCCTCCCGCCTCGCTCACGGTGTCCGTGTCGACACCTGGAACTGCGGCACCGAACTGACGGCTGGGGGTGCGGCATGAGCACCTGTATTCCGTGCATGGATGGCGACCACGCGCGCGGTCTACAACCGGACGGGCGGTGCGGCATGAGGGACGACGGTAAGGCTCCCGTG
>NZ_JARWRU010001128.1 GCF_029867845.1 Nocardia farcinica
ACACCCCCCCCGCCGAGACAGACGAGCTCAAACCTTTGCCCAGCTTCATCCCCCACGCACACCAGCCCCTGCCCGTCAACCTGCACCGCCCCCCCGGCATCTACGGGGTAGGCGGTGGGGCCTGACACCGCCCGACAGATATCCTCGCCCGCCGCCGCGATCATCTCGATCAGTCACGCGCCCAGCCTCCGCGAGGCCGGGACCGCCGCCGAGCGCCGCCACGACAACCCACACTGGCCCGTGCGATCACCCGCCGACGCCCGCGCCGCACTCGTACTGCACGGCGAATGCCCCTGGCACTGCTCCACCCGCCTCGCCGCACTGCTCGTCAGCCGCAACGACTACCAATACTTCCGCGACCGAACCAAGGAGTGAGCCGTGGACACCGCAATCGCAGTCGTGAACCTCGCCGTCAGCGAGTCCGAACCCGCCGACCGAGCCACTCTCGTCGAGCTGGCGGCCTGGCACGGCTGCCACATCACCGACGTGCTCACCATCACTGATGAGACCTACATGCCGACCACGCTGATCGCGCACACCGCCCACACAGCCCGGGCGAGCGCGATCCTCGCCCCGAGCCTGGCGCACTTCGGCACCGCCGCCAAGGCGTTGACCGTGGCCTGCACGTTGGTGGTGCCTGCGACCGTCATCCCGCGCAGACCTGGATGAGCATCCAGCCAGGTTCGCCGAGTCGTTGCCGATCCCGGTTCAGGTCACCGGGTCCGTCAGGAGACGCCGTAGACGGCGGGGTCAGGGCCGGTGCGGGTTCCGTTGTCGAGTGCCGCGAGCAGGTCGTGGTCCTCACCGGTGAGTTCAAAATCGAAGGTTTCCATGTTCGAACGGATTCGTTCGGGTGTCACGGATTTCGAGATCACGAGGTTGCCGAGTTCGAAATTCCAGCGCAGGAGGATCTGCGCGGCGGTCTTGTGGTGGCGCGCGGCGATCTGTTCCACGGTGGGGTCGGTGACAAGCCGGCCGTGGCCGAGCGGGCTCCATGCCTGGGTGGCGATGCCATGACGGCTGTGGAACTCGCGGAGCTGGGTTTGCGGCAGCCACGGGTGCAGCTCAACCTGGTTGACCGCCGGCACGGTGCCGGTCTCGGCGAGCAGGCGTTCCAACTGCGGGATCGGGAAGTTGGAAACACCGATCGATCGGGCCAGACCGTCACTCTTGATCTTCTCCAGGGCCCGCCAGGAATCGACGTAGAGGTCACGGGAGGGCACCGGCCAGTGGATCAGATACAGGTCCAGGTAGTCGAGCTTCAGGTTGGCCAGGCTCTTGTCCAGCGCGGCGAGGGTGGCGTCGTAGCCGAGGTCGGTGTGCCAGACCTTGGTGGTGATGTGCAGTTGCTCGCGGGGGATCCCGGAGGCGGCGATCGCGGCGCCGGTGCCTGGCTCGTTGCGGTAGTAGGCGGCGGTGTCGATCGCGCGGTAGCCGGCCTCGAGGGCAGTGGCCACGGCGGGAGTGGCTTCCTCGTCGGGTACGCGGAACACGCCGAAGCCGAGCTGGGGGATGGTGGTCCCGTCGTTGAGGGCGACGGTGGGGATCGAAGTCTGCATCGCGTTCTCCTGGCCGGGTGGTGGTTAGTCGGGGATGGTGAATCGGTAGCTCATGCGGACGGTGTCGGCCGCGATGACAGCGAGCATTACTTCGACAGCGCGTCCTGCTGTGTCGTAGACGATGCGGGTGAGGTCCAGGACCGGGGTGCCGCCGGGCAGTTGCAGGGCGACGCTTTCTGGGGAGCTTGGCATGCGAGCGCTCCATTCCTCGCTGATCTCGGCCAGCGGTTCACCGGCCTCGTCGAGGCGGGCGAACCCGCCACCGGGCCCGGAGTTCTCTTCGGTGAGCGCGGTGCCCTCGGCGAGGTCGAGGGGATAGTAGGAATCGGCGAGTTGGTGGGGGCGGCCGTCGACGACGGTGGTGCGTTTGCGCACCCACACCGGTGTCCCTTCCTCGATCCCGAACGCGGTCGCGACGACCGCGGGTGCTGGTGTTTCGCCCAGTTCGCGGTAGAGCTGGGTGACCGGCAGGCCCTGGCTGCCGGCTTCGGCATCGTGGATCGCGGTGCCGCCGGTCTTCCAACGGCTGCGGGCGTAGCGCTCGATGCCGTGGCGTTTCGGCTGGGCTCGTTCGCGGACGAACACGCCTTTGCCCTGGCGGGAGATGATCAGTCCTTGCTGGCGCAGCAGGTCGATGGCTTTGCGGGCGACACCGGTGCTGCACAGGTAGGTCTGTCGCAGCTCGTCGTAGGTGGGCAGCTGATCACCTGCGGCGTACTCGCCGAGCTCGATGCGCGCCCTGATGTCGTCGGCAATCCGGGTCTGGATGGACCGTTCGTCGGTGATCTCGCTAGCCATGCCCTTCACGGTATCAGCAGCAAACCTTATGAATGGCACAGTACTTTGCTAGCAAAGTGGTTGACTGCTTGTGTGGCGGAGCTTACATTCGACTGGTACCCCCGAGCTTGGGCAGCGCAGCCGGGTATGGCCAACGCCAACCTCTCGGTGTGCCGTTCGGCGGTCGGGCTCGACGCAACGGGTCGGCCCTCGGGGCTTCGGGGGATTCGCTGACCTATACAGGGAGGAAGGTCGAATGGATCATGTTCTGCCGCAGCGTATTCCCGGTGATTCGCTGTTCACCGGCGGTGGCTGCACCGGCGAGATTTCGGCCCGCTGTACGACGTACCGCCCAGATGCCGGCGATCGGAACTCGCGCTACAGCCGGGATGAACACACCCTTAGGCGCATTCTCGAGCGGCTCCCCGGATGGACGTGCCGACCGCCATCGCGGTGATCGAGACAGAACACCGCGTCAGTGTCGATTTCGGCGTCCCAGGTGTTCCGATCCAGCACTACCGGGCAGCCGGATGCGCGGCCGAGGCCTTCGCCGAGAACGCGGTGCGTCAGGGTTTGGCCCGCGTCACGGTCGACGACCAGGTGACCGACGACCTGCAACAACTTCCTTACCAGCGACTTTTCCTGCCGCGCTGATCGACGACCAGCCTCGCCGTCCAGCGCCGGGCGCGTCTGTGTGCAACCGCAGCACCTTTCTCACACTTCCCTTGCTTTGTCCCAGTCGAGGAGGCCCGAACCGTGCCCCACCTGCGCCGCCGAAGACCGGCTGACTGTGCACGCCGACCACGAACCGTAGTGCCCGGCGTACGAAGGCGCGCTACGGCAAGTCTCCACCGATCTGGGGTGACAAGCTGCCCGCATTTCTCGACGCCCATGCGCACCTGATCGCCGACCTCACTGCAGGGACCAGATCGTTGCTCACCGGGGTCCGCCTCTCTGATCCACCACCGCGCGACCGCGACCACTCCATAGATCTCCCTCATCAGCAAGGACTTTCGTTGAACACCGACACACACTCGACGACGCCGGACCGGATCGCGGCCTTGATCGCCGCCCTGGAATCCCTCGATCTGGCCCGGGTGGCGGACTGGGGGAGCGAGATCGTCGCGCGGGCCGCCCGCGGTGGTCGTCTACTGGTCCTCGGTAACGGCGGATCGGCCGCCCAAGCCCAGCATCTGGCCGCTGAGCTCGTCGTCCGATTCGAGACGGAGCGTGCGCCGCTGCCGGCGATCGCGTTGTGCGCGGACTCGGCGGTGACGACCGCAGCGGGCAACGACTTCGGGGTCGAGGAGGTGTTCGCGCGCCAGGTCCGCGCCCACGCCCGCCCGGAGGACATCCTGCTGGCCCTGTCGACGTCGGGCCGCAGCCCCAACGTGGTGGCCGCTGTCGCCGCGGCGCAGGACCTGGGCGTGACGACCTGGGCCTTGACCGGGCCCGCCGGGTCGCCAGTGGCGCAGATGTGCGATCAAGTGATCACGGTGCCTGCGGAGCTGACCGCGACGGTGCAGGAGTGCCACTTGGCGCTCGTGCACGCACTCTGCGCGGCGATCGACCAGACCAGCACCACGGCGCCCGCCGAGCGCGATCCCGGCCCAATGCCGGTGAGCCCTGCGGCCCTCGGCGGCGAGCCCGCGCGCCCCTCCCCCCCGGTGGCGCGCCGACGCCCGCCGCGCCCGGGCAGTGGGCAGCTGGTGGTGGTCGGGGATGTGCTGGCCGACTGCGACTGGGGCGGTGAGGTCACCCGGGTGTCGCCGGAGGCCCCGGTGCCGGTGCTGTCGGCGCCGACGAAGCAGTGGCGTCCGGGCGGCGCCGGGATGGCCGCGATGCTCGCCGCCGAGGACGGCTGGACGGTCACCCTGATCGCGGCTTGGCCAGCCGACGAGGTCGCCTCCAGAATCCAGTGTCTGCTGCGGGCGGCTGGAGTCCGGCTGGTCGATCTGAGCACCAGCGGGCCGATGCCGGTCAAGATGCGGTTGCGCGCGGGCGAACAGACGATGCTGATGGTCGACGACACCTGTTCGCCCGCACCGATCAGCGCACCGGGCCCGCAGGTCGCGGCCGCGCTGGCCGACGCCGACGGAGTCCTGGTCTCTGACTACGGCCGGGGTGTCGTGGCCCTACCGACCGTGCGGGAACTTCTCGTGGCCGCCGTCGGCCAGGTGCCGGTGGTGTGGGATCCGCACCCAGCCGGCGCGGCCCCGATCCAGGGAGTGAGTGTGTGCACCCCCAACGTTGCCGAAGCTGCCTGGTTCACCGGGGCCTCCGCGCGGGCGGGGCGGGCGGGTGATCTGGATTCGGTGCTCGGGCAGGCGCGAGAGCTCCGGACCGCGCTCGCGTGCCAGTACGTCCTCGTGTCGCGCGGCGCTGAGGGCGCGGTGCTGATCGGCGGTGATGAGGCTGCCCCGCAGGTGATTCCGGCGCCACGTCGGGTACACGGCGATAGCTGTGGTGCCGGTGACCGGCTGGCGGTGGCGGTGCTGGGTGGGTTGATCCGCCGCCGGGGCCCGTCGGCGGCGGCCCGCGACGGAGTTACGGCGGCCACGGCATTCGTGAGCGGGCACCGCGGCCCGCTGTCGAACGGACGCCGCCCGCGCACCAGCGATGCGCTGGCCCTGGCCGAGCAGGTCCGCGCCCGCGGCGGACGCGTGGTGGCCACAGGCGGCTGCTTCGACGTATTGCACGCCGGGCACCTCGCACTACTGGAATCGGCTGCTGCGATGGGGGATTGCCTGATCGTGCTGCTCAATTCCGACGCCTCGGTGGCACGGCTCAAAGGCCCCGACCGCCCGCTGACCCCGGCGCCCGACCGCGTCGCGATACTGTCCGCGCTCGAGTGTGTGGACGCGGTCATCGCCTTCGACGAGGACACCCCCGACGCCGCGATCGCGACCCTGCGTCCGGACATGTGGGTCAAGGGCGGTGACTACACCGCCGCCGACCTGCCCGAGCGCGCCGTAGTGGAAGCTGGAGGTGGCCTGGTCGTCACCGGCCCATACCTCGACGGGGTCTCGACCAGCGAGCTTATTGAGCGGGCGGCGGCCGGGCGGGCGGCGCGGTCATGACCCGGACCGTGCTGGTGACCGGATCGTCGGGCTTCGTCGGCCGCCACAGCGCCGCTGGCCTGCACGCGGCCGGGTGGACCGTGACCGGCGTTGATCTCAGGCCCCCGGTCGAGCCGGTCGCCTGGGCGTCGGTGATCGACGACGCGGCGGCCGAGCCGATCCTGGACCGGATCCGCGGCGGTGAGTTCACCGCTGTGGTGCACAACGCCGCGATCAGCGACACCCGCGCCCCGGACGATCAACGGCTGCGCTACATCAACCGGGTCATGCCGGTGCGGGTCGCGCGCGCTTGCGCGGCGTCGGGTACCCGGCTGATCCATGCGTCCTCGGGCAGTGTCTACGGCCGGGTGCCGCACGGAATCGCGTCCCGCGAAACCGATCCCGCCGATGGGCGCCGGTGCTCGGGACCGCTGACCCCCTACGCCCGGTCCAAACTCGGGCTCGACGAGGCGCTGGTGCGCGCCGCCGCCACCCACGGCCTGGACTTCATCGCCATGCGCTACACCAACGTGGTCGGGCCGGGGGAGCACACCAAGGGCTCGATGGCCTCGATCCTGTCCCAGATCGTCACCACCGCCGCGACCGGCCGCCCGGTGAGGTTGTTCGACGACACCTTGACCGCGGCGCGGGACTACCTGCCGGTGCAGGCCCTGGTCACCCGGCTGCTGGCCCTGCTGGACGCGCCGGGAGTGCACGGGATCTTCAATCTCGGCTCCGGGACCACGGTGAGCTTCGCGCAGCTGCTGGGCTGGTGCACCGCATGGGCGGGCGCGCCGATCCCGCTGATCGGCACCCCGAATCCGGCACCGGCGGCCTACCAGTACTGGACGTGCGCGGACATGACCCGCCTGCGCACCGCGCTGCCCGGGCTAACCCCGGTGACGGTGGCCGACATCGCCGCCGCCGCCCACGCCCTGTTCCTCGACGCCCGCCGCGCTCCCGCGCTGCAGCCCTGATCGGAGATCCCGCCATGCCCATCGACCTTGACCTGCTCACCGGGGAAAAACTGCTGCGCCACCGCATCACCGTGCTGTCGCGACAGCTGCGCGAATCCCCGGACCGCGAGCATCCCCAGCAGCCACGCTTCCTCGACTACGACACCGTACGCACCGGCGACGGCGCCACCTACGCCCGCAAGAAAGTCATCCTGATGTCGGGCGGATGCAGCGTGCCGACCTGCACGATGTGCCCGTTCACCAACTACAACAACCACGGCCACGGCCGCGACCACACCGGTCTGCGCGAGCAGGTCGCCACCGTGCTCGAGCGCGTCGACGGCGAACCCAACTACCAGATGCTGGCCCTCTACAACGACGGCTCCTTCTTCGCCCAACGCGAGATACCCCTCGAGGTACAGCTCGACATCGCCACCCGCGTCGCCGCGACCGGGGTCCGGCGCCTGGTCGTCGAGTCGCTGCCGCAATTCATCACCGAGCAGACGCTGCCGCCGTTCGTCGAGGCACTCGGCCAGGTGCAGCTCGAGATCGGGATCGGGTTGCAGTCCGCGAACCGGCTGGTGCGCGAAACCCTGATCAACACCCGCGTCACCCGCGAGAGCTTCGAGGCCGCGGTGGGGTTGATGCACGCCCACCGCGTGATCCCGAAGGTGTATCTGATGATCGGGCCGCCGCTGCTCACCGAAGAAGAGGCAGTCACCGACGTCATCGACTCCACCGCCTACGTCGCCGAGCTCGGGATCGGCGGGGTGACGCTGTGCCCGACCCGGCTGGCCCCACACACCGTGGCGTGGTGGCTGCACGAACGCGGCCGATACCGGCCCCCGAACCTGTGGGCGGTCGTTGACGCGGTCCGCGCCGCCCAGACCCGCGCCTCGGTGCGGGTGGCGTGCATCAACATGCGCGGCAGCGACTTCGAATCGCTGTATCCGGACTCGTGCCCGCAATGCGCCGACGCGATCGTCGACGGCCTGGTCGCCTACAGCACCAGCGGCGACATCACCGATCTGCCCATCCACTGCGACTGCCGGCCCCGCATCGTCCCGGCCGTGCTCGACCGCGACACCATCCTGGCCCGCGCGACCGCTGCCCTCATCGACGACGGGAACCACCCGTGAACCTGCCACCCGTCCACCCCACACCGGTCGAGCCCGTACCGGGATGGCTTGCCGCGCAACCCGATCGGCTCGGCCCGGTCGTTGCCGTGGCCAACCCGATCGGCGCACCGACCGCCTATGCCCTCACCGCTGCCGCGGTGAGGGAACTCTTCACCGCGGAACGCGCCGGGACGCTCGCGGTGCACAACACGGCTGCGGTACATCGGCTGTTCCGGCGGGCGGTGTTCACGTTGCGTGGCCGCAAGCACGAGGACACCCGCGCCTACCTGACCGCCGGGCTGCGCCGCAGCGCGGTCGCCGCGTATCTGCCCGGCATCGCGCAACTGGCCGACCGGCACGTCGCCGCGTGGGCGACCCAGCCGGGGATCGAGCTGACCGAGGTCGCCCGCGCCTACACCCTCGAGCTGTGCCTGTCGGCGATTTTGGGTCTGGACAGCGCCGAACCGGGCAGGGCGTATATCGGGGAGCTGTTCGAAGCGTTCGTTGCCGGTACCGAGTCCCTGCCCGGCGCCAGAAATCTGGTCTACACCGACGCCGTGGCCGCCGCGGCGGAGCTGCGGCAAGCGTTGGCGCAGTGTGTGCTGCGCGCGCAACACCCGGTCGCGCCGTCGATGCTGTCGCAGCTGATGGCGGCTGCGGCGGTGCCGCCCGCGGGCCAACTCACCGACCATCTGCTCGCGGTGCTGATCGCGGCACGCGAGACCACCGCCGCGGCGATCACCTGGCTGCTGATCGAAGCTGCCCTGCACCCGCGCCTGGCCGCCGACCTGACCAGCGAAGCCCGCACCATCGTGGCCACGCCCACCCGACTGCAACAGCGCGACACCGCGCCCGGGCTGCGCCGGCTACTCACGGAATGCCTGCGACTGCACCCACCCAACAGCCTCGCCACCCGCCGAGCCGAAGCGCCAATCCGGTTAAGCGGCTTCGATATTCCCGCGGGCTGGTACGTCGCCTACAGTGCCCCGGCCACCCACCGGCTGGCTGAGGTCGCCGGGCCCGACTCGGACCGGCTGGATCCGGAACGCTTCATCGGGTCGGCGGGGGCGCGGCGCGCGGGCGGGCTGCTGAGCTTCGGGCGGGGCGCACACGCCTGCGCGGGACGCGAGCTTGCCGAGACCGCGACCCTGCTGCTGGCCGCCACCGTGCTCGCCGCGCACCGCATCACCCTCGAGCGCGCCGAGCGCCCCACGGTGGCCCGCTGGCAGCCCGTGCGCACCCCGGCCGGCCCGGTCCACGCCCAGATCCACCGGCAGGTGGCCCGATGAACATCACCGACATCGCCGCCGCGCTGACCGGATTCGAGCAGCAGGACGCGGGGCGGCTGCATCTGATCGCCTCGGAGAACGACCTGCCCGCCGCCGCGCGCGCGGCGTATCTGTCCCCGGCGCTGACCCGCTACTGCTTCGGCGGTGAGGGAGAGGCGAATTGGGCGTGGCCGGGCCGCGAACCCCTGGCCGCCCTCGAAGACGCCACCCGCGCCAGGATCGGCGCGCTGCTGGGCGCGGCCTCGGTGACCGTGAAGCCGCTGTCGGGGCTCTCGGCGATGACGGTGGCGCTCTCGGCGCTGGCCCTGCCCGGCTCCACCGTGTTCGGGCTGGCCCAGACCGACGGCGGCCACGGCTCCACCGAGTTCGTCACCCGCCGCCTCGGCCTGGACTGGCAGCCGCTGCCGACCCGCGCCGGCCACATCGACACCGCCGCCCTCGCGCGCAATGTCGCGACGGTCACCGGGCCGGTGCTGATCTACCTCGACGCGTTCATGGCCCTGTTCCCCCACGACCTACCCGCGATTCGGGCCGCGGTGGGCCAGCGGGCGGTGATCCACTACGACGCCTCCCACACCCTCGGCCTGATCGCCGGCGGCCGGTTCCAGGACCCCCTGGCCGAGGGCGCGGACAGTATCGGGGGCAGTGTGCACAAGACCTGGCCGGGCCCGCCCGGCAAAGGGATCCTCGCCACCAACCATCCGGTGCTGGCCCGCCGGATCGACGAGCACGCCACCGGCTGGATCTCGCACTCCCATCCCGCCGACCTGATCGCACTCGCGGTCTCGACGGCCTGGATGAGCGAGCACGGCCGCGACTACGCCGCCGCGGTGATCTTCAACGCCGCCACACTCGCCAGCGGCCTGGACGGCGCGGGGATCCCGGTGTGCGCGCGCGACGCCGGATACACCGCCTCGCATCAGGTATGGGTCGACATCGACAGGATCTGCCCCGCCGAGACCGCCGCGGCGCGCCTGTGGGAGGCCGGGATCGTCGTCAACGCCATCGACATCCCACACCTGCGCGCGCCCGGCCTGCGCCTGGGCGTACAGGAACTGACCTTCGGCGGATTCGACACCGAGGCCATGAGCGAGCTGGCCGCGCTCATGGCCGACGTGCTGACCCAGCGCACACCCGCGGCGGGGGGCCGCGCGCGGGGG
>NZ_JARWRU010001129.1 GCF_029867845.1 Nocardia farcinica
ACATCGTGCTGTGTGCCGTAGGCACGCCGCTGCCGCGGGGCGCCCCGGCCCCAGGCCCCCCCCCCCCCCCCCCCCCCCCCCCCCCCCACCCCGGCGCCGGGTCTGGGGGGGCGCGGGCGGGGGGGGGGGGGCGGCCCCGCGGCGGGGGCCCCCCGCGGCAGCGGCGTGCCTACGGCACACAGCACGATGTGGCGGCGGTGGTGGCCGAACTCCTGGCTGCCACCACGCAGGGATGCGCGGACCAGGGCTGACGCGGCCGAGGCGATGCCTGCCGATCGGCGCCGGGCCCGCCGGTACTACTTTGTGTAGGTCGAACTTGGAGGGATGTATGCAGAGAATCGGTGTGATCGGCGGCGGCACGATGGGTGCCGGAATCGCGGAGGTGTGCGCCAAGGCCGGTAGCGATGTCATCGTCATCGAGGCGAGGCCGGAGTTCGCCGACGCCGCGCGCAAGCGGATCGAGAGCTCGATCACGCGGGGCGTGAGCCGGGGCAAGATCAGCCAGGAGGACGCCGACGCGGCCCTGGCGCGGGTGCGGGTCTCGGTCGACTACGACGATCTGGCCGACCGCGAGCTGGTCATCGAGGCGGCCCCGGAGATCGAGTCGCTCAAGGCCGAGATCTTCGCCGAGCTCGACGCCGTGGTCTCCCCCGACGCCATCCTGGCCACCAACACCTCGTCCATCCCGGTCATCAAGGTGGCCTCGGCCACCGAGCGGCCCGAGCGCGTGGTCGGGGTGCACTTCTTCAACCCGGTGCCGGTGATGCCGCTGGTGGAGATCATCTCCACGCTGGTCACCTCCGAGGAGACCGCCGACGCCGTCGCCGCCTACGCCAAGGACACCCTGGGCAAGACCGTGGTGCGCGCGGGCGACCGCTCCGGCTTCATCGTCAACGCCCTGCTGATCCCGTACCTGTGCCAGGCGGTGCGGATGTACGACTCCGGGTACGCCTCGGCCGAGGACATCGACGCCGCCATGAAGGGCGGCTGCGGCTACCCGATGGGCCCGCTGACCCTGCTCGACACCATCGGCCTCGACATCGCGCTGGCCGCCGCCGAATCGCTGTACGCCGAGTTCGCCGAACCGCACTTCGCCCCGCCCGCCCTGCTGCGCCGCAAGGTCGAGGCCGGGCACCTCGGCAAGAAGTCCGGGCGCGGGTTCTACACCTACAGCTGAGCCACGCCCGCCGCTGAGCGCGGACCTCTCTCGGGGGGGGGGGGGGCGCGGGGGGGGCGGGCGCCCTTCCCGCCCGCGCCCCGCGCGGTGATCAGCGCGGCCGCGAGCAGCGCGGGCGCCGCGCCGCGCAGCCACGGACGGCGGGATCGGCCCTCGGGCAGGGTCGAACCCCGCATGGTCTTGATGTTCACGTAGTACCCCCGGAGAGTTCCGTGGC
>NZ_JARWRU010001130.1 GCF_029867845.1 Nocardia farcinica
CCCCACTGCTCCGACCCCACTGCTCCGACCCCACTGCTCCGACCCCACTGTTCCGTCATCACAGCGATCCCACACCACGGCACGGCCCACACCACCGCACCGAGGAGACCCGGCACCCGCCGGCCGGCCCCACGCGCGCGCCGGCGCGCGCCGGGTCAGCTCGCGGCGATCTTGGTGAGCAGCTCGAAAGAGCGGGTGCGCTCCTCGATGTCGTAGACCATCGCGTTGAGCATCAGCTCGTCGGCCTCGGTGCGCCGCAGCAGGTCGGCCAGCTGGGCGCGTACCGTCTCCGGCGAGCCGAGCACCTGACCGGCGCGGCGCTGCTCGACGAACGCCCGCTCCCGCTCGGTGAACTCGTGGGCCGCGGCCTGCTCCGGCGTGGCCAGCGGGCGCGGCCTGCCCGCGGCCAGCTGCAGGAACACCAGGTCTCGTGGCCTGGCCAGTTCCTCGGCGCGCTCGTCGCTGTCGGCCACCAGCGCGCCCGCGGCCACCATGGCGTACGGCTCGGCCAGCGCGTCCGACGGGCGGAACTCGCTGCGATAGAGCGCGAGCGCGGCCTCGGTGGCCGCCGGGTTGATGTGGTGGGCGAAGGCGAAACGCAGGCCGAGCACGGCCGCCACCTGCGCGCTGTAGCCGCTGGACCCGAGCAGCCAGATCTCCGGTTCCAGGTCGCGGCCGGGGGTGGCGGTGATGCCGCCGGGGCCGGTGCCGCGAAAGTAGCGAAGCAGATCGGCCAGCTCCTGCGGGAAGTTCTCCGCCGACAGGCCCGCCTCGGTGCGGCGCAGGGCCCGGGCGGTGGCGTGGTCGGTGCCGGGGGCGCGGCCGATGCCGAGGTCGATGCGGCCGGGATGCAGCGCCTCCAGGGTGCCGAACTGTTCGGCCACCACCAGCGGCGCGTGATTGGGCAGCATCACCCCGCCCGAACCGACCCTGATCCGGCTGGTGGCCGCCGCCACGTGCGCGATCACCACCGCGGGCGCGGAGCTGGCGATGCCGGGCATGTTGTGGTGCTCGGCCACCCAGAACCGCCGGTAGCCCAGCTCCTCGGTGCGCCGGGCGAGCTCGGTCGTCGCGGCCAGCGCCTCCGCCGCGCCGGAGCCTTCCTGTACCGGCGCGAGGTCGAGCACGGACAGTGGGACGTCGATCATGGGTGGAGCTCCTCGGGCATCGGCGGCGGATCTTCCTGTGGTGCGTCTGCTCAGGACAACGCCGCCCGCCCGAGCGGGCATTCCGCGGGTTCGGTCACACCGTGCCGTCCACCGCCCGGCCGGGCAGCATGGCGGCCGCCGTGAGCAGCAGCACCGCGATGACCGCGATGGCCACGAACACCAGGTGCACCGCCTCGGCCAGCACCTGCGGCGCAGGCTGATCGGCACCGCCGGTCCTCGCGTTCACCATCGCGCCGAAGACCGCGACCCCGACCGCGCTGCCGATCGACCGCGCGAAGCTGTTCGCCGAGGTCACCACCCCGCGCTCGGACCAGCGCGCACTGGTCTGCGCGGCGATCAGGCTCGGCGTGGACACCAGGCCGAGGCCGGCGCCGATCACGAAACACGACAGCGCCACCCGCCAGACCGGCGAATGCTGGTCTATCAGCAGCGCCGACAGCGCGCCCAGGGCGGCCAGGCCGCTGCCGATGAGGGCGCTGCCGCGGAAGCCGATGCGCAGATAGACCTTTCCGGCCTGGGAGGCCGCCAGCGGCCAGCCGAGGCTCAGCGCGCCCACGGTCAGGCCGCCGACCAGTGCGCTCGCCCCGAGCACGCCCTGACTGAAGGTCGGCACGTAGGACGACAGGCCGAGCATCACCGCGCCCACCGAGACCGCGACCAGGCTGCTCGCCACGACCACCCGCCGGGTGAACACCCACAGCGGCAGGATCGGGTGCTCGGTGCGCGTCTCCACCCAGCCGAACAGCGCCAGCGCCAGCGCGCCGACCACGAACACCCCGACGCTCTGCGGCGATGACCACGCCCAGGCGTGCCCGCCCTCCAGCAGACCGAGAATCACCGCGCCCGCGCCGAGGGTGAGCAGCACCGCGCCCGGATAGTCGACGCGCTGGTTCCCGCGCTCGGCCCGCTCCCGGAAGTTGCGCGCCAGCATCCACGACGCCACCGCCGACAGCGGCAGATTCACCAGAAAGATCCAGCGCCAGCTGACGAAATCGACGAAGACGCCGCCGAGCAGCGGCCCGCCCACCGCCGAGATCGCCCACACGCTAGCCAGATAGCCCTGCACCTTGGCCCGTTCGGCCAGGGTGTACAGATCGCCCGCGATCACCATGGTCATCGGCTGGATGGCGCCCGCGCCGATGCCCTGCACCGCGCGGAACACGATGAGCGCGGTCATGCTGGTGGCCAGCCCGCACAGCAGCGAGCCGAGGGCGAAGGTGGCGATGCCGAACAGGATCACCGGTTTCCGGCCCACGATGTCGGCCAGCTTGCCGTAGACCGGCACGGTCACCGCCTGGGCGAGCAGGTAGATCGAGAACAGCCACGGGAACTGGGCGAAGCCGCCGAGCGAGTGGGTGATCGACAGGACGGCGGTGGCGATGATGGTGGCGTCCAGCGCCACCAGGGCGGTGGCGAGCATGAGCGAGGCGAGGATCGGGCCGCGCTCGGAGCGCAGTCCCACACCCGTCGATCGCGCGGCACCCACGCGCGCGGGCCCCTCGGCCGTCGCCGGTCCGTCCGCTGCCACCTGTCCTCCTCCTCCCGTGCGGGCAGGCGACAGCGCGAACGCGCGGCAGAGCGCGCTGCCCGCGTTCTGTATACCGGCACCAACTTTCCGGTTGCCAGGGGTTATTCCGGGCGGCAGCATGCGACTATGGACGGGTCGCGTAGATCACCAGGGGTTTCCGTTAAGGGGGAACAATGGACACGCTGAAGCTCGATCCGGCCGCGATCGCGGCGTACACCGCCATCGCCGACACCGTGTCGGAGCAACTCACCGACGCGGCGCGGGCGGGCGCGGGCGCGCTCGACCGGTCCCGGCTGGAAGCCGATCTGGGCCTGCTCGGCGCGGGATTCGCCGCCAAGTTCACCGCCGCCGTGGCCGAGCACGCGCAGGCGCTGTCCACCGCCGGACAGCTGGTGGGCGCCTACGGCCAGGCGCTGCGCGACTACAGCGCCGCCATGACCGAGGGCGACGCCGCCTCGGCGGCCCGGCTGGCCGCGACCAGCGAGGAGCTGGCATGAAGACGCTGACCGCGCTGCGCAGGCGGCGTCCCGCCGAGTCCGCGGCGAGCGAAACCCTGCCGGTCACCCCCGATCCCGCCGTCGATCCGCCGATGATCGCCGCGCTGGTGCGCCCGATGCTGGAGCTGCGCTCGACCCTCGGCTCCGGGGCCACCATGCCCGATCGCGTCATCACCGCCGCCCTGTCGGCGGCCAGCAGCACGGCCGCCGAGTCCGAGGGCCCGCACCGCGACGGCCTGTACGCGCTCGAATCCACCTGGGCCTCCGCCGGCGCCGCCGCCGCGGTGCCCGCCATGCGCACCACCCACACCGAGATCGGCGAGATCTCCGATCGGGGTCCCGCCTATCTGGCGGTGCTCGCCGACGCCCAGGCCACCAGCGCCCGCGCCGCCCGCAAGGTCGACCAGATCATCGCCGACTTCCGCGCCGACGCCAGGGTGATCCTGGCCAACTCCACCTCCGCCCCCGAGACCGACGCGGTGATCGACCGCGCCGCGGCCGCGCTGCGCGAGGCCATCGAGACCGTGCAGGCCGCCCGGTCCGAGATGGACGGGCACACCAGCCGGATCGACACGATGGGCCCGCTCACCGTCACCACCCCGGCGGGCCTGACCGACCGCACGGACGGCTACGGCGGCGGCATCGGCGGCACCGCGACGCCGACCACCTACTACTCGAACCTGCCCGCGGGGCAGATTCCGCAGACCACCGCCGACGGTCAGCCGCTCGATCCCGCGCTCATCGCGCAGATGCAGTTGCAGCAGCAGCTCATCGCCGCGGGTGTCGACCTCGGCACCGCCGCCATCAGCGCGGGCGTCGACATCGGCACCCACCTGATCGACAAGATCGCCGAGACGGGCATGCACGCCATGGACACCGTCGCCGCCTCCGCGAACGCGGCCATCTCCCAGGCGATCCCGGAACTGATCAACCCGGGTGGCGCCAACACCACCACCGCGGGCGCAGGCAACTCCGGCGCCACCACCCCGAACAAGCTGTTCGACTTCGGCGGCGGCGCAGGCGGGGCCGCCCCGGGCGCCGCCGCGCCGTCGGCGCCCAAGGCGGACACGCCGAAACCGGCCGCGCCCGAACCGAGCCCCGGTCAGTCGATCACGCCGGACCCGGCCGACCGGCCGGTCGCGCAGGCGCCCGCGCCGAGCAGCCCCGAGCCGTCGCGACCGGTCTCGCCCGGTGGCGCCGCGGGTGGTCTGGCCATGCCGCCTGGCGCGGGCGGCGACCAGGAACGCAAGCGCGAGGGACAGTTGGGGGTGACAGTGCCCGCGTCGGAGATCGTGCCCGAGTCGAAGACCGTCCCCGCCGCGGTGATCGGCGATTTCGGCGATGACGCCCTCTGACCGAGGCGAGGACGAGCCCAGCCCGCCCGAGCGGGCCAACCCGTTCGACACGGGCCTGCCGATGCTGCGCCTGCCCGCCGCCGCGCCGTCTAAGAGCAGACGCAGACGCAAGCGGCAGGCGGGGCGGGTC
>NZ_JARWRU010001131.1 GCF_029867845.1 Nocardia farcinica
GGGGGGGGGGGCTGGCGGGGCGGGTGCGTTTCTGGTGGGGTCCCGCGGCAATGGGGGGGGCCGGTATCGCGGCGGGGCTGCCGACGACGCCCGCGGGTCGCGAGCCCGCCCGCGCGGCCTCGACGACCGCGGTCTACGACACCGAGGCGGTGCGCCCCGCGCCGGAGGTGGCCCGCATCCGCAGGCTGCTGCTGGCCAAGCACACCTCCACCGGCCACATCCGCATCGAGCCTCGGCTGGACCGGCAGCAGCCGCCCGCGCCGGTGCACTACACCTGGGTCGACGTGGAGGGGGACGGACGGTATCTGGTGAAGGCGGACGAGACGGTGCGCGTCGTGCCCGCCTCGATCGAGCAGATGGCGGGGCAACTCCAGAAATGGGTGCCCGCCCGGACCGGGTGAGCCCGACGCGCACCCCGGTGTCGGGGGCTGGCGTTAGGCTGAAACCGACCCGACCGGTGGGCGTTCCGGTCGGACCGACCGATCGCAGGGGGTGCGCATGACTCTGGAGTCGAGCAGAGCCGACATCGCGCGGTTCAGGGAGCAGGCCCGCACGGGCGAGGTCCGTTTCGATCCCGAGGCCGCGCGTCGCTGCGCCGACCTGTACGAACAGCAGGCCGACCGGTTGCTCCAGTTGCGGGATCGGATCGAAACGGTCGGTCAGGCACAGGGATTCGGCGGCTTCGACTCCGCCAAGCAGCTACAGGCCGGATTCGGCCACAAGGCGCGCGACGCGGCCGCCCTGCTCGATCACTACATCGAGGCCTCCTACCGGATGAAGGAGGCCTTTCTGCTCAGCGCCGGACTCTACGAGGAGGCCGATGCCGCGAGCGCGGCGGCGCTGCGCGCGATCGAGACGAGGTTGCCCTGATGAGCGGCGTCGATCCCACCTACATCAGCTCGATGGAGCACTTCGAGTCGTTCACGCACGAGGAGATCTACGCCAGGACCCAGCAGATCGACGCGGGCGAGATCCTGCGCGCCTCCGGGGCGTGGCTGGAGGCCGCCGCCACCGTGGCGGGCGCGCTGCCGTTGACCAGGGCCGCCGCCGACCGGGTCATGAACGACATGGAGTGGGAGGGCGCCGCCGCCGAGGCCGCCTACGCCAGCACCCGCAGCTTCGCCGAATCGGTGGAGGAGCTGAGCGCGGTCATGGGTGAGGTCGGCGCCCGGCTCGGCGCGGTCGCCGCCGCCGCCGAGGCGGTCAAGGTCGCCGTGGTGCCGCCCGGTGAGGGCGGGCCGGTCGGCGCGCTCGCGCGGTTGCTGGAGGCCGCCAGGATCATCGACGCGCAGATGGCGCAGGAGGCGCTGCGCCAGGAGGCCGTGCTGGCGATGAACATGCTCTACAAGCCCGCCTACACCGCGGCCGGAACAGGTGTGCCCGCCCTGCCGGAGCCGCCGGGGGTGTTGCGGGTGCCCGGGGCCGAGGAGGCCCCGTACCGGTCCGCGCCCGGCCAGGGCTCCGACGCCGCTCCCGGTGTCGCCGAAACCCCCTCCCCGCAGGGAGAGTCCGATGCGCCGGGCCAGGCGGCTCCCGAGGGCGACGCCGCGCCGGAGCCCCAGGAGTCCCCCGGCGAGCCCGCACCGCCGAGCGATCAGGCACCGGAGCCGGACCGGGAGTCCGCGCCCCCGACATCGGAAGCGCCCGCGGAGCCCAGCCCCGCGCCGGAAGCTCAGGATGCGGAGAGCACGCCGTCACCCGAGCCCACACCGGAACCGGCCCCGGAACCGACGCCCGCCCCGGAGCCCTCGCCCACGCCGCCGCCGGCCCCGGAGCCCCCGCCGTCACCGGAGCCCGCGCCCACCCCGCCACCGGCGCCGCCACCGGAACCGGAACCCGCTCCCGCGCCACCACAGGACCCCGCGCCACCGCCGCCCGCGAGCGATCCCGGTCTCACCGATCCCGGCGGCCCGCCGGGCGTCACCGGCCCCGTGCCGGGCGGCGATCAAGGCGCGGCGCACCAGTCGGGCATGGATCAGCCGGGCGTCATCCCGACCCGGTCCTAGGGCAGGGCCACGAGGCCGGTCGATCGCGTGCGCCGTCGGCATCGCCCCGGGGGGGCCCGCCGGGGGGGGGGGGGGG
>NZ_JARWRU010001132.1 GCF_029867845.1 Nocardia farcinica
CCGCCCGCGCTCCGCGGCGGGGGGCGCAACCCCCCCCCCCCCCCGACCCCCCCTAACCCCCCCCCCCCAAAAAAACCCACCCCGTCCAAACCCCGCCCGCCAAACCGGCCCCCGTAACACCCCGGCCCCCTCTCCGCCCGCGCGCGGACTACCGGCGGTTGCCGCGCTCCCGGTAACGCTGCCGGTGCTGCTTGGCGACATCGCGCCACGCCCGCTCGCGCTCGGCGGCCAGCCGCTTGTCGGTCCGCGCGGCCATCCAGGCGTTCTCCCTGGCCAGCTTGCGGTAGCTGGTCAGCCTGCGTTCGGTGACGGCCCCCTGTGCGATGGCCTCGCGCACCGCGCAGCCCGGCTCGGACTCGTGCGCGCAATCGGTGAACCGGCAGTTCGCCGCCAGCTCCTCGACGTCGCTGAAGGTGCGCTCGACGCCCTCCGACGCCGCCCACAGTCCGACACCGCGCAGGCCGGGGGTGTCGATGAGCGTGCCGCCGCCGGGCAGCGGGCGCAGCTCCCGGTGCACGGTGGTGTGCCTGCCCTTACGGTCACCGGCGCGGACCGCGGTGGTGGCGAACACCTCCGCGCCGAGCAGGGCATTGGCCAGGGTGGATTTGCCCGCGCCGGACGGCCCGAGCAGGGCGACGGTCCCATCGAGCACCGCGCGCAGCACGTCGAGGCCGTAGCCGGTCGTCGCGCTGATCGTCAGCACCGTGGCGCCCGGCGCGGTCGCGCGCACCTCGTCGAGTGGAACATCGTGCACCGCATCGGCTTTGGTGAGCACGACGACCGGCTGCGCGCCGCTCTCCCACACCAGGGCGAGCATGCGCTCGATCCGGCCGAGGTCGACATCGCCGTCGGCGGCGGTGCAGATCAGCACGGTGTCGACATTGGCCGCGAGCACCTGACCGGTGGAGCGACCCGACGCCGACGAGCGCACGATGGCGGTGTGGCGGGACAGCAGCGCGCTGACCGAGCCGCCGGCGTCCAGGCTCACCCAGTCGCCCGTGCACAGCCCGCTGAGCGGGGAATCCGGGCGCGGGCAGCGGGCGCGGGCCCGGCCCGCCGGGGTCACGACATCGCATTCGCTGCGGTCCATGCGCAGCACGCGCGCGGGCACACGGCCCTCGTCCAGATGTGCCGCGTACCGCGCGGCCACGGTCTCGGTCCAGCCGTAGGGAACGAGCAGGTCGTAGTCGACCACTTCGGGAATCCTTCGTCGGGCCGAACCCGACGGCGGGCTCGGCTAGGAGAACGCGCCTGCCCGCCGGGCGGCGGGAAGCACGGGGGAGGGGAACGGCGCGGCCGGGGCCGCGGCCCTGCGCACGGCGGCTCGTGCTTGCGTCATGCGTTCCACCTCCTCGTCTCTCTCGTTCCGATACCGACCCGGACACTCTCGCACGCCGCGAGCGCACCGGGCAAAGGATTTTCCAGCTGCTGTTTTCCGGCTTCCCCGGAGCGAAGGAGGGTCGGGAAGCGACCGCTACTGTTCCGGCTTGCCGAACTGCTCGTGGCGGCCCAGCGAGCGCAGGTGGAACCACTCGCGCAGGCCCGCCGGGTCGCGGCGGGTCACCAGGAAGAACCAGGAGAAGCGGATCCACTCCTGCGGCAACAGCTTGCGCATGCCCGGCTGGGACATCAGGTAGCCCCGGTTGCGGTAGGTGAAGTAGCGCTTGACCGGGTCGTCCGGGTACTGGGTGTGCATGCGCCCGCCCAGGATCGGCTTGAACTCGGCCGCGCCGTTGGGGTGCAGGTAGGCGGTCTGCAGGCAGGTGCCGAAGGGCAGGCCGGAGCGGACCAGCCGCCGGTGCACCTCCACCTCGTCACCGCGCACGAACAGCCGCAGGTCCGGCACGCCGATCACGTCGACGGCCTTGGCCGAGATCAGCGCGCCGTTGAACAGCGAGGCGATGCCGGGCAGGAAGTCGTCGTCGCCCAGCTCCGAGCGCAGCCGCCGCCACACCACGCCGCGGCGCAGCGGGAACGCCAGCCGGTCCGGCTCGTCGATGTCGCACACCACCGGCGACACCTCGACCAGGCCGTGCCTGCCCGCGCAGTCCAGCAGGGTGGCCAGCACGTCGGGCCCGTCCGGGCGGCCGTCGTCGTCGGCGAGCCACACCCAGTCCGCACCGAGTGTCAGCGCGTGCAGCATGCCGAGCGCGAAACCGCCCGCGCCGCCGAGATTGTGGGCCGACCCCAGGTAGGTGGTCGCCACCGGCTGCTGCTCGACCAGCTCGGCCACCTCGGGCTCGTTGCCGTTGTCCACCACGATCAGGTGGTCCACCGGCCTGCTCTGCGAGGTCAGCACCTTCAGCGATTCCGCCAGCAGCTCACGGCGCTTGTGGGTGACCACGATGGCCACGATGCGCGCGTCCGGGCCGGTGCCTGCCTCGGGCAGATACGACTTCGCGTCGCCGCCGACCGGGGTGCCGCCGAAGCCGTCGAACGAGGACGGCACATCCGGCTTCGCGTCGGCACGGTCCCTCGCGGGCTCGGCACGGTCCGCCTCCACGGGCTCGGCACGGTCCGCCGCGACGGCGCCGGCCGGTGAGCCGTTCGCCTCGGCAGCCGAATCGCCGAGCGGTTCCCTCCCGGACGCGTCGCCGGAGCCGGGCTCCGGGGTGGGGCGAGCTTCCGGGGGCTGACCGCTCATGCCGGGTTGTTCTCCAGTTCTTTCTCACTCTCGGCCGCGGAGTCCTTCGCGCGGCCCGCCCGCTCGGCTTCCATCTCGCGCAGCACGGTGGCCACATGATTACCCGCCTCGGGGCCTTCGTAGGCGCGCACCACGTCCTCGATGCCGCCGCGCTCGCGGATCTGGCCGTGGTCGATCCACAGCGCCGAATCGCAGAGCTGGGCGAGGAATTCGTTGGAGTGGCTCGCGAACACCAGGATGCCAGAGCGGGCGACCAGCTCCTGCAACCGCAGCCTGGCCTTCTTCATGAACTCCGCGTCGACTGCGCCGATGCCCTCGTCCAGCAACAGGATCTCCGGGTCGATGGAGGTCACCACGCCCATCGCCAGGCGCACCCGCATGCCGGTGGAGTAGGTGCGCAGCGGCATGTGCAGGTATTCGCCGAGTTCGGTGAAATCGGCGATCTCGTCGATCTTGGCCAGCATCTGCTTGCGGGTCTGCCCGAGGAACAGCCCGCGGATGATGATGTTCTCGTAGCCGGAGATCTCCGGGTCCATGCCGACGCCGAGGTCGAACACCGGGGCCACCCGGCCGCGGATGCGCGCGCTGCCCCTCGACGGCTCGTAGATGCCCGACAGCAGCCGCAGCAGCGTGGACTTGCCCGCGCCGTTGTGCCCGACCAGACCGACCCGGTCGCCCTCGCGCAGGCGCAGGGTGATGTCGCGCAGCGCCTCGACCACCACCACATCGGACTGGTTGCGCCCGATGGCGCCGCCCGCCTTGCCGAGGAACGCCTTCTTCAGCGATCGCGACTTGGCGTCGAAGATCGGGAACTCCACCCACGCGTGGTGGGTATCGATACTCACACTGCTCATGTGCGGCTCCTATACCCAGTAGGGCACGCGGGCCCGGTACTGCTTCATGGCCAATACCGCGCCGATCCAGCCGATCACCGTGATCGTGCCGACGATCACCCAGTGCCGCAGCTCCTGCGGTTCGCCCAGCAGGGGAGCGCGCACGATCTCGAGGTAGTGGAAGGTCGGGATGATCTCGACCAGCCGCGCCCGGTCGCTCGCGCCGCCGATCTGGTCCTCCAGCGTCTTGGTGGTCCACATGACCGGCGTCAGCACGAACAGCATCAGCGTCATCGAGCCGAGGATCGGGGCGATGTCGCGGTAGCGGGTGGCGAAGATGCCGAACAGCATCGACACCCACATCGAGTTCAGGAAGATCAAGCCGATCGCCGGTATCGCCAGCAGACTCGACCAGCTCAGGTTCTCCCACACCCCGAAGCCCACCAGCAGCAGCGCGTAGATCACCAGGTTGTGGGCGAAGAACAGCAGCTGCCGCCAGACCAGCCGGTAGATGTGCACGCTCAGCGCCGAGGGCAGCTGCTTGATCAGGCCCTCGTTGGCGATGAACACGTCCGAGCCCTCGAGGATGCTGGCCGAGATGACGTTCCAGATGATCAGGCCGACGGTCACGTAGGGCAGGTACTCGCGCAGCGGCTGCCCGAGCAGCGTCGCGTAGAGGACGCCCATGGCGGTGGCCTGCACACCGGTGGCGATGGTGATCCAGAACGGGCCGAGCACCGAGCGGCGGTAGCGCTGCTTGATGTCCTGCCAGCCCAGCGACAGCCACAGCTCGCGCTGGCGGAAGCCGTCGCGCATGTCCCGGAAGGCGCGCCGGAAGGTCTGCGAATCGGACACGAAAGCCACCGAGCCGTCCTCGGCGTCGCGCTCCGCGGTGACCTGCGCGGTCTCGGGGCGCGACCGGGTCGCCTCGGCGTCGGCCGGGTTCTTCTCGGTGGAGGTCACCGAGCTCTGTTCATCAGGCACCGCACTCGTTTCGGAGTCGGGGCGAGCGGCAGCGGCGGGCACGGTGCACGACACTACCCGCTGACCACGCGCCCGCGGGCGGGATGGTCGCGCCCGCCGGGTTCGCTCGCCGGGTTCACAGGTACTGGCCGGAGCCTCCGGTCGCGTGGTCGCCGCGGCCGTGGCGCGGGTCGACGGTCTGCAGGCCGGGCGGCAGCGCGCCTTGGCGCATCTGCTCCAGCTGGGCGCGGGCGGCCATCTGCTGGGCGAACAGCGCGGTCTGGATGCCGTGGAACAGGCCCTCCAGCCAACCGACCAGCTGGGCCTGCGCGATGCGCAACTCGGCGTCGGTCGGCACCGCCTCCTCGGTGAACGGCAGGGTCAGCCGTTCCAGCTCGTCCCGCAGCTCCGGCGCCAGCCCCTGCTCGAGCTCGCGCACCGAGGAACGGTGGATCTCCTTGAGCCTGGTGCGGCTGGCGTCGTCGAGCGGAGCGGCCCGCACCTCCTCGAGCAGCTGCTTGATCATGGTGCCGATGCGCATGACCTTGGCCGGCTGCTCGACCATGTCGGTCAGCGACTCGCCCTGCTCGGCGCGCTCGTCGGAGCCCTCGCCGCCCTGTTCGCCTGCCACCGGGACGCCGTGCGCGTCGCCGGCGCGATCGACCTCCCCGGCCGGAAGCACCAGCGGCCTCCCGTCGGGACCGACCACGACGATGGAATCGGGTGTCTCGTCCGCATGCGTCATGACCCCTATCATGTCGCTTTGTCGCCGGACGCGCTAAACCGCCGGCGTGCGGAACCGGAAGCCGGGCGTTCGCCGGGTCCGTACCGAGCCGCGTGGACGCCGATTAGAGTGGCCGATATGACTTACGACGTCGCGAGGGTTCGGGGCCTTATTCCGTCCCTGGGCGACGGCTGGATTCATCTCGATCCGCAAGCCGGCATGCTTGTTCCTGATTCGGTATCTCGTGCCGTCTCAACGGGTTTCCGAACGACGTCGTTCTCCCATGTCGGACGCCACGGGGCGGCGCGGCGCAGCGCGGCTGTGCTCGACGCCGCCCGCGAGGCGGTCGCCGACCTGGTCGGGGGCGACCCGGCGGGTGTGGTGCTCGGCCCGGATCGAGCGGTGCTGCTGGCCTGGCTCGCGGAATCGCTGAGCTCGCGCCTTGGACTCGGCACCGGGATCGTGCTGTCGCGCTTGGACGACGAGGCGAATGTCGCGCCGTGGCTGCGCATCGCCAACCGCTACGGCGCCCATGTGCGCTGGGCGGAGGTCGAGATCGAGACCTGTGAGATGCCGTCATGGCAGTTCGAGGAGCTGATCGGGCCGACAGCCCGGCTGGTCGCGCTCACCGCGGCCTCGCCGATCGTCGGCTCGGCGCCCGCGGTGCGGGTGGCCGCCGATCGGGTGCACGAGGTGGGCGGCCTGCTGGTCGCCGACTGCTTCGGCGCCGCGCCGTACGCGCTGATCGACATCGAGGAGCTCAACGCCGACGTGGTCGCGCTCAGCGCCCCGGCCTGGGGCGGCCCGCAGATCGGCGCGCTGGTGTTCCGCGATCCGGCCTTCCTCGACCGCATCCCCTCGATGTCGCTCAACCCCTACGCCAAGGGCGCCGAGCGGCTGGAGGTCGGCGGGCACCAGTACGGCCTGCTGGCGGGCCTGACCACTTCGATCGACTTCCTGGCCGGGCTCGACGAGCGCGCCACCGGCTCTCGCCGCGAGCGCCTGGAGATCTCCATCACCTCGCTGCAGGACTACCACGATTCGCTGTTCGAGCACCTGATGGACACGTTGGAGAAGATCGACGACCTGACCATCATCGGCCGCGCCTCCACCCGCGTCCCCACCGTCAGCTTCACGGTGGCCGGGATGCAGGCGGAGAAGGTCGCCGCCAAGCTGGCCGACGCCCGCATCGGCACGCTCAGCGGCGTGCACGGCGGCAGCAGGCTGCTCGACGCGCTCGGCGTGAACGACGAGGGCGGCGCGGTCACGGTCGGCCTGGCGCCCTACACCACCAGGTTCGAAATCGACCAGCTCGGCCGCGCGCTCAGCTCGCTGGAGTAAGCGCCCGGCCGGGCGCCCGAGCCGAGGGGCCGGTCACTGCCCGGCCCGTTCACTCCTCGCGCACCCGCAGCACGACCTTGCCGACGACCGCCGAGGAGTCGAGCAGCTCGTGGGCCTGGGCCGCCTCGGCGATGTCGACCTCGGCGTGCACGACCGGCACCACCGAGCCGTCCTCGACCAGCGGCCACAGCTCGGCGCGCACCGCGGCGATGATCTCGGCCTTGCTGCCGGTGCCGGTCGCGGGCCGGTTGCGCACATTCGTGGCGTGCACGCTGCCCCACTTGCCCAGCAGCGCACCGACGTTCAGCTCGCCCTTCACCCCGCCCTGCATGCCGATGATCACCAGCCTGCCGTGCGGCGCCAACGCGGCCACATTGCGGGGGAGGTAGGACGCGCCCATGTTGTCCAGGATCACGTCGGCCCCTCGGCCGTTGTGCTCGCGCAGCACCTCGACGAAGTCCTGTTCGTGGTAGTCGACGAGCACGTCCGCGCCCAGCTCCCGGCAGCGCCGCAGCTTCTCGGCCGAGCCCGCCGTCACCGCCACCCGTGCGCCGCGCCGCTTGGCCACCTGGATGGCGTGGGTGCCGATGCCGCCGCCTCCGCCGTGGATCAGCACCGTTTCCCCGGCGCGCAGGCCCGCGGTCATCACGAGGTTGGACCACACCGTGGCCGCCACCTCCGGCAACCCGGCCGCCGCGCCCAGATCCATGCCCGCGGGCACCGGCAGCAACTGGGTGGCGGGGACGGTGACCCGCTCGGCGTAGCCGCCGCCGGACAGCAGCGCGCACACCCGGTCGCCCACCCGCCAGTCGCGCACGCCCTCCCCGAGTTCGGCGATCACGCCTGCGCACTCCAGGCCCGGCACCTCGCTCGCGCCGGGCGGCGGCGGATATTTGCCCTGCCGTTGCAGCAGGTCGGCGCGGTTCACCCCGGCGGCGACCACGTCGATCAGCACCTCCCCGTGCCCCGGCGCCGGGTCGGGCGCCTCGCCCCACACCAGTACATCCGGCCCACCGAATCCGTTCAGCTCGATCGCACGCATGCCGTCCATACTGCTCCGCCGCGACGGCCCGCGGCGGTTTCCCCCGGCGTGCCGGGAGCCGTTGTGGGATTTGCCTCGAGGAGGAACGACACGCCGATGCGGTCCCGTCGCGCCGCCGTCACGCGTCCGTGTGTCCGCGTGACGGCGGCGATTTGCCCGATCCGCCGCGCGCGACCGGCCTGCTCGCACTACGGTTCCAGCCGTGAGCAGCTTCATCGACTTCCAGAACGAGATCTACCTGCGCGGGCTGGGCGGTGAGCTGCCCGAACTACCGATGACGGCAGCAGGTCTGGAGCGGCGCGCCGGCGAGGTGCTCGACCCAGCCGCCTACGCCTATGTCGCGGGCAGCGCCTCCGCGGGCCGCACCGCCGCGGCCAATCTCGCCGCCTTCGACAAGCACCGCATCGTGCCCCGCATGCTGCGCGGCAGCACGGGCCCCGGCGCGCGAGAGCTGTCGGTGGAGGTGCTCGGCACCCAGCTGGCCGCCCCGGTGCTGACCGCCCCCATCGGCGTGCTCGAGCTGGTGCACGAGCGCGGCGAGGTGCTCGTCGCCGAGGCCACCAGGGAACTTGGCATCGGCACGGTGCTGTCCACCGCCGCCTCCAGCACCATCGAGGAGGTCGGCGCCGCCGCGGGCGAATGGTGGTATCAGCTGTACTGGCCCGCCGACGACGAGCTGGCCCGGTCCTTCGTCGAACGCGCCGAGCGCGCGGGCGCGAAGGCCCTCGTCGTCACCGTCGACACCCCCTCGCTCGGCTGGCGTCCGCAGGACCTGGAGCTGGCCCACCTGCCCTTCCTCGCGGGCAAGGGCATCGCCAACTACCTGTCCGACCCGGTTTTCCGCGCCAAGCTGCCCGCGCCCCCCGAGGAGTCCGAGGAGGCGATGCGGATCGCCATCCTCACCTGGGTCGGCCTGTTCGGCAACCACGGCCTTCGCCCGGCCGACATCACCCGCCTGCGCGACTGGACCGACCTGCCCATCGCGGTCAAGGGCATCCTGCACCCCGACGACGCCCGGTTGGTGGTCGACGCGGGCGCCGACGGCGTGATCGTCAGCAACCAGGGCGGCCGCCTGGTGGAGGGTGCCATCGCGGCGGTCGCGGCCCGGCCCGGGGTCGGCGGGCCCGTCGGCTACCGCGCCGACGTGCTGTTCGACTCCGGCGTGCGCACCGGCTCCGATGTGCTGGTCGCGCTGGCCCTCGGCGCGAAGGCCGTCCTCTACGGCCGCCCCTACGCCTATGGTCTCGCCCTGGCGGGCCGCGAGGGCGTCCGGCACGCTCTGCGCCTGCTGCTCGCCGATCTCGATTCCGCCCTCGGGCTGGCGGGCCGGTCGAGCGTGGCGGGCCTCGACCGCTCGGTGCTCACCCCGCCGCGCTGACGGCCGGGCGGGTTCGACGACACCACGACCGCCCCCCACCCCGACCGGGTTAAGATCGCAGCACTGGAGACGTGGCAGAGCGGCCGAATGCACTCGCCTTGAAAGCGAGCGTCGCGAGAGCGACCGGGGGTTCAAATCCCTCCGTCTCCGCGCGGGTGGACGCCTCTGACCGGATGCCGGTCAGAGGCGCATTCCCGCTCCCGACGCATTCGGCACCGCCCGCCGGCACGAGTGAAAGCTGTCCGCCCTGGGGCGATTCCGGCTCCGATGCGCACGAGAGAAGAGGGGGAGTGTCGTGAGCGATGTGTTCGCAGCGATATCCGGGGAATTGTCCGCACACGCCGACCAGGTGGCAGGCTTCGCCGACCGGCTGGCGACCATCACCGAGGCGGCCGCGGCGGCCACCGAATCCGAGGATCTGACCTTCGCGTTCGGCGTGCTCGGCAATCCCATCGGCTGGTTGCTGAAATCGCAGATCCAGGAGCCGGCCGTCGGCCAGATCGGCCAGATCGCCGAGGGCACTAAGATTCTCGGCGAGCGCGTGGCGCTGTGCGCGCAGATCTTCGCCGCGCTCGACGAGGCCGCCGCCA
>NZ_JARWRU010001133.1 GCF_029867845.1 Nocardia farcinica
GGGGGGGGCCTGGGGGGGGGGGGCGGGGCCCCCCCCGGCGGCGCTGGTCTGGGGTCCCCGCGGGGGGGGGGGGCGGGGGGGCGCCCTGGCCCCCCCGGCGGCCGCGGACCGGCTGTTCGTGGCGGTCGAAGATCGCGCGGATCAGGTCGTCGCGGCCGCCGAAGTGATAGGCGACGGCGGAATGGTTCGCCTGACCGGCGAATTCGGCGATGCGCCGGTTGGACACCGAGTCGATGCCCTGGGTGGCGAAGAGTTCCTCCGCCGCGTCGAGGAGCGCTTGCCGCGACTGGTCGCCGTGCCGTGCCATGGTTCTCCGTTCTCGCGCGGACCTGGCCACGATGATCGCAGCCGCGGTGGTGCGGTGAGCATCACAGGGTCCTCGGCTGGTCGATTTTAAGTCAGCTGGCGTAGATTCGGGGTCTGCCCGATCGTCCGGGCGTCATCCCGAAAAAGAATCGCCGAGGAGCTCTTTCGTGACCTCTACTCTGTCCGCGTCCGGGGATCGCCCCGACGAGCCCGGCACGACCGGATCCGGTGTGGAACAGGCGGACCAGGACACCGAGTCGCACGCGACCGAGCGGGAGCGGGCCGAGCGGGAGGAGACCGAGCGGGAGGAGACCGAGGCCGAGCGGGAGAAGGCGGCCAAGCGCGCCGAGGTGGAGCGCATCGGCCGTATGGTCGCCGTGTTCATCTTCCCGTTCCTGCTGGTCAGCATGATGATCAGCGGCTATCTGGCGGCCATGCACCACACCGAGCCGCGCGACATGCCGATCGCTGTCACCGGCCCGACCGCCGAGGCGGTGCGCTTCGCGGAGACGCTGGAAACCGCCGACCCCGACGCCGTGGACGTGCGCGTTGTCGACACCGACGCCGACGCCCAGCGACTGGTGCTCGACCGCGAGGTCTCCGGCGCGGTCGCGCTGCCGCGACAGGGCGAGGACGGACCTGCCCGGCTCTACACCGCCGGCGCTGCGGGCGCCTCCCAGGCGGGCACCGTCACCCAGTTGCTCGCGCCCGCGCTCATCGGCCAGGGCCTGGAGTTCACCGCCGAGGATCTGGCGCCGTTGCCGAGCAACGACAGCGCGGGCCTGGCGGCGATGTTCATGATGAACGCGTTGATGCTGGCCGGCTACATGCCGCTGAGCCTCATGCTCTCCTCGGCCCCGCACCTGCTGCGGCTGCGGCGGTTCCTGCCGCTGCTGGCGGGCTGGTCGGCCCTGACCTCTTTCCTGGTCTGGTTCGTCGCGGGCCCGCTGCTCGGCGCCGTGCACGGGCACACCGTGGAGATCCTGGGCCTCGGCTTCCTGACCGTCGCCGCGGTGGGGCTGGTGCAGCTGTTCTTCACCCGGATCTTCGGGCCGATGGCGGTGCTGGTCGGCATGCTGTTCGTGATGGTGCTCGGTGTGCCCGCCTCGAACCTCGGCATGTCGGTGCACACCCTGCCCTCGCTGTACCCGTGGTTGCACGGCTTTCTGCCCGCGCCCGCGATCGGTGAGGCGCTGCGCTCGGTGCTGTACTTCGGTGGCAACGGTATCGGAGGTCACGTGGTCGTCCTGCTGATCGGCGCGGCCGCGGGCCTCGGCCTGACCGCCCTGCTCGACATCGTCAAGCGGCGCCGCGATCCCGCCTACACCGGCCCCGAGCCGACCATCTTCTCGCTGACCGGCGGCCGCCCGGCCCGCAAGCCGGTGCTCTACACCACGCTGGCGTTCTTCCCGCTGGCCATGCTGGTGCTCATGCTGTCGACCATGCTCGGCGCCATGTACCAGCCCGCGCCCAAGGACATGCCGGTCGCGATCGTCGGCGCGAACACCGAGCAGGCGCGGATGATGGTCACCGGCCTGGAACAGAACATGGCCGGACTGTTCGACCTGCGCGCCCTCGACGACGCCGAGGCCGCCCGCGAACAGGTGCGCGAGCGGGAGATCGTCGCCGCGTACGTGCTGCCATCGGCCGCCTCGCCGAACGCCACACTGATCACCAACGGCGCGGCGGGCATGAGTCAGCAGCAGGTCGTCGTCCGGGTGTTCGGCCAGGTCGCGGCGGGCTCACAGATGACCCTCGACAGCGAGGATCTGGCGCCGCTCGACGCGCGGGACACCACCGGCACGGTCTCGCTGTATCTGGCGATGGGTTGGATCATGTCCGGCTTCATGATCGTCGTGGTGGCCGCGAACGCGTTCCCGCCCGCGATGCGCCCGCGCAACTTGATCCCGGTCGTCGCCGGGTGGGCGGTGTTCATGTCGATGTGGCTGTGGGTGATCGCCGATCCGATGGTCGGCGCGGTCGACGGGCACTTCCTGCCGCTGGTCGGCGCGGGTGGCGTGGCGTTCTTCTGCACGGCCGTGTTCACGACGGTGTTCGTCCGGTTGATCGGGCTGCTGGCGGTGATCCCGGTGATCGGGGTGCTGA
>NZ_JARWRU010001134.1 GCF_029867845.1 Nocardia farcinica
CGCCGAACTGCGCGGCCGCGCGGGCGAATACGGCGAGGTGTCCGTTGGGCACCGGATCGAACGAACCGGGGCACAGTGCTCCACCCATGGGCCAGACGCTATCACCGCGTGGCCGTACGGCCACGCGGTGATTCGTCACAGGTGACGTCCCGCCGTCAGTCCTGCTCGGGCTCGTATTCGGCCGACTCCAGCCTGGTCTCGCCGTAGCGGCGCGGCGCGGCCGGAACGAAGCCGGCGGGCCAGTCCAGTTCCGGGCCGCGCACCGAGCGCTCGACCACCACCAGCGCGCCGGGCGCCAGCCAGCCGCCCGCGGCCAGCTGGGCCACCTCGGCGGCGAGGGTGGCCGAGTCCAGCTCGTAGGGCGGGTCGGCGAACACCAGGTCGAATGCGCCCGCTCCGCCCTGGGCGAGCACGGCGGACACCGTCCCGACCCGCAGCTCCGCGCCGGGCAGGCCGAGTTCGGCGATATTGGCGCGCACCACCTGTGCGGCCTTGCGGTCGGCTTCCACGAGCAGCGCGTTGGCGGCGCCGCGCGAGAGCGCCTCCAGGCCGAGGGCGCCCGAGCCTGCGTAGAGATCGAGCACCCGCGCGCCGTCGAAGTCCATCCGCGCGGCCAGTGAGCTGAACAGGGCTTCGCGCACCCGGTCCGAGGTGGGCCGGGTGCCCGAGGGCGGCACCCGCAGCCTGCGGCCGCCGGCCACGCCCGCGACGATCCGCGGCATCAGGCCGGGGACTCGCGCAGCTGGAGTTCCACCAGCAGGTCACCGCCTTCGACCTGCTGCACCTTCGTGGTGGCGATCCGGCCGACCACGCCCGCGCGCGGCGCGGTGATGGCGGCCTCCATCTTCATGGCCTCGATGGTGGCGACGGTGTCGCCGACCGCGACGGTGTCGCCCTCGGCCACGGCCAGGGTCACCACGCCCGCGAACGGGGCGGCGATGTGCGCCGGGTTGTTCTTGTCGGCCTTCTCCGCCACCGGCACCTCGCTGGCGATGGAACGGTCCCGCACCGCGATCGGCCGCAGCTGGCCGTTGAGGATGCACATGACCGTGCGCATGCCCTTCTCGTCGGGGTCGGAGATGGCCTCCAGCCCGATGAGCAGGGTGACGCCCTTCTCCAGCTGGACGCGATGCTCCTCGCCGCGACGCAGACCGTAGAAGAACTGGTTGGCCGACAGGCCCATGGTGTCGCCGTAGCGGTCCCGGTGGGCCAGGATTTCGGCGGTGGGGCCGGGGAAGAGCAGCCGGTTGAGGGTGGCGCGCCGCTGTGCGGAATCCCCGGACAGCGCGGCCTCGTCCTCCGGCGAGAGCGGCGTCTCCGGCTTGGCCGGGCCGCGCCCCTCGAGCGCGCGGCTGCGGAACGGCTCGGGCCAGCCGCCGGGCGGGGTGCCCAGTTCACCGCGCAGGAAGCCGATCACCGAGTCCGGGATGTCGTAGCGGGCCGGGTCGGCGGCGAAGTCGTCGGCGCTCGCGCCGGTGCCGACCAGCGCCAGCGCCAGATCGCCGACGACCTTCGACGACGGCGTCACCTTCACCAGCCTGCCGAGCACCCGGTCGGCGGCCGCGTACTGGGCCTCGACCTCCTCGAACCGGTCGCCCAGGCCAAGCGCGATGGCCTGCTGACGCAGGTTCGACAGCTGACCACCGGGGATCTCGTGGGTGTACACCCGGCCCGTCGGCGCGGGCAGCCCGGATTCGAACGGCGCGTACACCTTCCGCAGCGCCTCCCAGTACGGCTCCAGATCGCACACCTTCCGCAGATCCAGACCGGTGTCGTACTCGGTGTGCGCGGCCGCGGCAACGATCGCCGACAACGCGGGCTGACTGGTGGTGCCCGCCATCGCCGCGCTCGCGCCGTCGACCGCGTCCGCACCGGCCTGCCAGGCCGCCAGATAGGTGGCCAGCTGACCACCGGGGGTGTCGTGGGTGTGCACGTGCACCGGCAGGTCGAAGTTGCCGCGCAGCGCGGTCACCAGCTTCGCCGCCGCGGGCGCCCGCAACAGACCGGCCATGTCCTTGATGGCGAGCACGTGCGCGCCCGCCTCGACGATCTGCTCGGCCAGCTTCAGGTAGTAGTCGAGTGTGTACAGGTCCTCGGCCGGGTTCATGATGTCGCCGGTGTAGGACAACGCCACCTCGGCCACCGCCGTGCCGGTCTCGCGCACGGCCTCGATCGCCGGACGCATCTGATCGACATTGTTCAACGCGTCGAAGATGCGGAAGATGTCGATGCCGGTGCTGGTGGCCTCGGAGACGAACGCCCTGGTCACCTTCTCCGGGTACGGGGTGTAGCCGACGGTGTTGCGACCACGCAGCAGCATCTGCAGGCAGATGTTCGGGATCGCCTCGCGCAGGGCCGCCAGCCGCTCCCACGGGTCCTCGTACAGGAACCGCAGCGCCACATCGTAGGTGGCGCCGCCCCAGCACTCCACCGACAGCAGCTCCGGCGTCAGCCGCGCCACATGCCCGGCCACCCCGAGCAGGCCGTTGGTGCGCACCCGGGTGGCCAGCAGCGACTGATGCGCGTCACGGAAGGTCGTATCGGTGACGCCGACGGCCTTCTGCTCGCGCAGCGCCCGCGCGAACCCCTCCGGCCCCAGCGCCAGCAGCCGCTGCCGCGAACCGTCCGGCGGCGGCGCACTCAGATCGATCGCGGGCAGCTTGTCGTGCGGATACACCCGCGTCGGACGCTCACCGTGCGGCTTGTTCACCGTCACGTCGGCGAGGTATTCGAGGATCTTGGTGCCGCGGTCGGCCGACTGGCGCAGGCTCAGCAGCTGCGGGCGCTCCTCGATGAACGAGGTGGTGACCCTGCCCGCCTTGAAGTCCTCGTCGTCGAGCACCGCGAGCAGGAACGGGATGTTGGTCGTGACGCCGCGGATGCGGAACTCCGCCAGGGCCCGGCGGGCGCGCGCGGCGGCGGCGGGCAGATCCCGGCCGCGGCAGGTCAGTTTGACCAGCATGGAGTCGAAGTAGGCGCCGATCTCGGCGCCGAGGTTCGCGCCGCCGTCCAGGCGGATGCCCGCGCCACCCGGGGTGCGGTAGCCGGTGATGCGGCCGGTGTCGGGGCGGAACCCGTTGGCCGGGTCCTCGGTGGTGATGCGGCACTGCAACGCCGCGCCGCGGATTGTCACCTTCTCCTGGCTCAACCCCAGATCCGCCAGCGACTCCCCGGCCGCGATGCGCAGCTGCGACTGCACCAGGTCCACGTCGGTGATCTCCTCGGTCACCGTGTGCTCGACCTGGATGCGCGGATTCATCTCGATGAACACGTGGTTGCCGCGCTCGTCGAGCAGGAACTCCACGGTGCCCGCGTTGCAGTAGCCGATCTGCCGGGCGAAGGCGACCGCGTCGGCGCAGATCCGCTCCCGCAGCGCCGGGTCGAGGTTCGGTGCGGGCGCGAGTTCGATCACCTTCTGGTGGCGGCGCTGCACCGAGCAGTCACGCTCGAACAGGTGCATGACATCGCCCTGGCTGTCGGCCAGGATCTGCACCTCGATGTGGCGCGGGTTCACCACCGCCTGCTCGAGTAACCCCGTCGTATCGCCTAACGCCGACTCCGCCTCGCGCGAGGCCGCCTCGATCGCCTCCCGCAGCTGCGCGGGCT
>NZ_JARWRU010001135.1 GCF_029867845.1 Nocardia farcinica
GGCCGGAACTGGTCGCCGACATCGAGTATCGGGAGGCGACCTCGGAGGGGTTGCGGCATCCGAGCTGGCGGGGTCTGCGTATCGACAAGGAGCCGGGTGAGGTGGCCACGCCCGCGCCCTGAGGCCGGGGGTGCTCAACGGCGGGACAGTCGGGTGCCGGGTGTGGCCGGTCCTTCCGCTCGTCCGGGGGACATTCAATTCGGGGAAGGCTCCTCGGTGAGGTGCCGGTCGAAGAAGGTGAAGATGCGCTGCCAGGCGTCGGCGGTGGCGGTGGCGTCGTAGCCGAGGCCGGTGACGCGCAGCAGTGGTTCGGCGGCGAAGGTGTTGGCGAAGCCGTGGGCTGCCTTCGGGTAGGTCTTGATGTCGTGCGGGACGCCCAGGTCGATCAGGGAGCGGCGTAGTTTCTCACCCGCGCCGATCAAAGAGGGGTCGATGCCGGCGTAGCTGGCGACGATGGGGCAGGCGCCGTCGAGCAGGGAGCGGAAGTCGCCGTACAGGCCGGGGTAGAACGGGGCGGAGGCGTCGAAGCCGTGTGGTGCGCACAGCAGGGCGAAACCGCCGCCCATGCAGAAGCCGATGACCGCGGTGCGGCCGGTGCAGCGCGGGTCGGCGAGCAGGTGGTCGCGGGCGGCGAGGATGTCGCGCACCGGGACGCTGTCGCCGTCGTTGCGGCCGCCGGTGAACCACAGCGCGCGCATCACCGACCGGATGCAGCGGGTCTTGCCGCGGGAGAACAGGTTCGGCGCGATCGCCAGGTAGCCGCGTTCGGCGAGCATGGTGACGTGCTCGCGGACGTCCTCGCCGAAACCGATGGCGTCGTGCACGATCACCACCCCCGGCCAGGGGCCCGCGCCGTCGGGGTGGGCGATCACGGCCTGGATCGTGCCGTCGGGGGCGGGCAGGTCGATGGTCTGCATGGCACCAGAATCTAGGGCAGTGGTGTGCGCCGTGCCCGCCGAACCGGGTCACGACGAGCCGTGGGGGGGCGGGGGGGGCGGCGGCCCCCCGCCCCCCGCCCCGCGGGCGGGGGCGCGGGGCCGC
>NZ_JARWRU010001136.1 GCF_029867845.1 Nocardia farcinica
CCCCCCCCCCCCCCCCCCCCCCCCCCCCCCCCCCCCCCCCCCCCCCCCCCCCCCCCCCCCCCCCCCCCCGGCCGCCCCCCCCCCCCCCCCCCGCGGGCGCCCCGGGGGGCGCCCCGGCCCCCCCCCCCCCCCCCCCCCCCCCCCGCGCCCCCCCCCCCCCGCCCCCCCCCCCCCCGCCCCCCCCCCCCCCCCCGGTCCGGGTGATACCCGTGGCGGCCCGGTTCAATCCCGGCGGCGGCGCGGGTCTGTTCCCGGCCGGCGGCGCGGGATCAGACGTCGGGGTCGTCCTGCCGGCCGTGGGCGGGGCCGGGACCGGCCAGGTCGCCGCCGTCCTCGTCGGGCATGGGCTCGTCGGGCATGGGCTCGGTGGCCCGGTCCGGGTTGGTCCGGTCCTCCTGGTCCGGCCGGTGATCGCGCTCGTCGGTGCGGGGGTCGTCGGATCGGCTCATGGGCAGGTTCTTTCGGTCGCTGTCGGCTGTCGCGTACGCGCTACCCGGGGCGATGCGAGGCAAACCGGGCGGCACGGTCGCTTCACCCGGTTCGGGTGATCCAGACCGGCGTGCCCGGTCCTAGCGTGGAGCGCACTCGCCGAACCGCGATGACCCGACTACATCCCGAGGTGCGCCGTGACGTTCAGGGAAGTGTCGTACCGGGCAGTGCCACCGCGAGCCGTGCCACCGCGTGCAGTGCCACCGCGAGCTGTCGACGCCGGGCCGGCGCCGGAGCGAAACGTCGGGCTCGCGCCGGCGACGGGGGCCGGGGCATGAGCAGGCGGGCCGGGTCCGGCCCCGCGCATGCGGCCGAGCCGGAGCCGAGGCGGTCGCTGCTCGCGCGGGTGTCGCCCACCCAGTGGCTGGCGCTGGTGCTGGTGGTGCTGGCCCTGGTGTTCATCTTCGCCAACCGCCGTCAGGTCGAGATCGAATTCCTGCTCGTCACGGTGCGTTCGCCGCTGTGGCTGATCCTGTTGCTGGTGTTCGCGATCGGGTGGCTGGTCGGGGCGCTGACCGCGCGGCGGCGCACCCGCTGAATCCGCGGCGGCGGCACGAGGCGTCGCCGGCCGGTCAGTCGGCGGGGCGCGGTGGCGGCGGGATGACCGGTCCACCCGCGCCGAGCTTGCGCCTGCGGTGGCTGGTGTCGCACAGCGGATAGGTCTTGGACCGTCGGCACAGGCAGATCGCGACCAGGAAGCGGTCGCAGTGGATGGTGCGCCCGTCGGGGGTGACCAGGTCGATCGGTCCCTCCACGAGGGCGGGGCCGTCGGTGGTGAAGGTCATGCGCCTGCGGTCAGCGTCGGATGCGGTCACCGCGGATCACCACCAGATCTTCGGTCCGGGTCGCCGGATCGATGCGCCGGGTCGCGAAGAGCCAGGCGGCGCGGGAGCGCAGCACCGGGCCGAACGGGACGGTGGCGCGGGCGACGACGGCGGTCTTGAGGCCCTGTTCGCGCAGCGCGTCGATGGTGCGATCCGGGTCGGACAGCGCCGAGTGCACGATCAGGGTGGTGCCGCGCGGGGACAGCGCCGAGGGCACCAGCTCGCACAGCCGGTCGAGGACGGCGCGACCGTCCACACCGGCGTCCCAGGCGCGGGCGGCGCCGACCGGATCGTCGTGCGGCGCAGGCACATAGGGTGGATTGGCGACCACCAGGTCATAGGGCCTGCGGCCGAACACCGAGGCGAAATCCCCGCAGTGCACCTCGGCGAACACCCCGCGCAGGTGCAGGTTCACCCAGGCCGCGGCGGCGGCCCGGCGGGAGATGTCGACCGCGGTGACGGTGGCCGCGCCGATGCGGTGGGCGGCGATGGCCAGCGCGCCGGTGCCGGTGAACACGTCGAGCGCGTGCGCCCCGCGCGGGATGCCCGCCTCGGCGATGGCGCGGGCCAGCAGCCAGGTGTCGGCCTGCGGCGGGTAGACGCCGGGGGGACGCAGCAGGGCGCGCCGGGGAATGCGCAGCGGGTTATGCATCGATCGCTCCTTCGCGGAGGGAACTCCGACCGGCTCGCCACGCCGAGAGCACGTGATCGGCGAAGCGGTCCTCCAGGAAGTTCGTGACCTGGATACCGAAGGTCATGGCCGCGCGCTGGTCCGGCTCCCTGGCCAGCAGGTCGCCGATCACCCCGGCGCGCATGACCTGTTCGTGCACGGCGTCGGCCTCGACGTGCTCGGCGTAGAAGCGCACGCACGCCGGGGCGGCGTCGAACCGGCGCAGGATCCGCACCAGCCGTTCCGAGGCGGGCGGGGAGGTGATCTCCACGCTCGCGAAGTGCCCGACCAGCGCGCCGCGGTGCACGCGGTGCAGGCCGAACAGCGACATCATGTTGACCAGCGCCAGCATCGGGGCGCCCACGTCGTCGAGATAGTGCAGGTAGCCGGGGTGCAGTCCGGCTCCGGCGAGCAGATCCGCGTACAGCTGCGCGTGCACGCGGTCACCGTGGCCGCCGCCGAACTCGTCGAACTCCACCGCCACCAGCGACGCCTTGGCCTGCCCGCGCAGACGCGGGATCACCCACACGTAGGGGTCGGCCTCCTTGTGGTGGTAGATCGAGCGGTGCACGAAGTACTCCCGCACCTGCCACCAGTGCCCTTCCTCCAGCAGGAACGCGCCGGTGCCGGACGGCTTCTCCGGGACGACCAGCAGCGCCTCCAGCTCGTCCTCCAGCCGGTCGCCACCTGGCACGGCCGCGCGCAGCGCGTCGAGGAACACCTGTTCCATCCCGGCGCGCAGCCCGAGCAGGCCGGGGTCCCACTCCCAGCCGGGATCGACCTCGCCGTAGCCCTGGTAGTGCAGCTCGTAGCAGGTGTGCAGGGCCAGTTGCAGGTCGTCGCCGAAGGGGTCGTCCACCGGGCCGAGCGAGGGCGGGGCGGCGCCGGGAGAACGCCCGAGCAGCTCGATCACCGCTTCCGACAGCGGGCCGCGCGCGGTGGGGCGCGTCGGCGGCGAAGCGACGGCGATGGTCATCGGGGGTCCCCCTGCTTCCGGGAAAGATGATCTAGCGAGTGATCCGGCTATACCCGACGGCCCCGGCCCGAAACGGACGAATGCCCTGGCGAGGCGCTCGCCAGGGCGGTCAGCGCGTCCTCTCCCGGCCGGCGAGGGGCGGGGTGCGGCGCTAGAGGATGGGCCGTCCGCCGGTGACCGCGATGCGCGCCCCGGAGATGTAGCTGCCGTCGTCGGAGGCCAACAGCACGTAGGCCCCGGCCAGCTCCGCGGGCTGGCCGGCGCGGCCGAGCGGGGTGTCGTCGCCGAACTTCGCGACCTTCTCCGGCGGCATGGTGGACGGGATGAGCGGGGTCCAGATCGGCCCGGGCGCGACGCTGTTGACCCGGATGCCGCGTTCGCCGAGCATCTGGGCCAGGCTGGCGGACAGGTTCGCGATGGCGGCCTTGGTGGCGGCGTAGGGCGCCAGCGTCGGGGACGGCATATCGGAATTGACCGAGGAACTGCCGATGATGGAACCGCCCGAGGGCATGTGCGGCAGCGCCGCCTTCACCAGGGAGAAGTACGCGCCGACATTCAGTTTGAAGGTGTGGTCGAATTCCTCCTCGCTGATCTCCTCGATCGTCTCGTGCGTCATCTGATAGGCGGCATTGCTCACCAGCACGTCGATCCGGCCGAATTCCCGCACGGCCCGGTCGACGACCGCGCGGCAGTGCGCGGGATCGGCGAGATCGCCCGGCACCAGCACCGCGCGCCTGCCCGCGTCCGCCACCAGGGCCGCGACCTCCTCGGCGTCGTCGTGCTCGTCGAGATAGGAGATCAGCACGTCCGCGCCCTCGCGAGCGAAGGCGATCGCCACCGCGCGACCGATACCGCTGTCCGCGCCGGTGATCACCGCCGCTTTCCCGGTCAATTTCCCCGATCCGCGATAACTTTGTTCACCGCAATCGGGCACCGGCGTCATCCGCGACTGCACGCCGGGCACCTGCTGCTGTTGTTCGGG
>NZ_JARWRU010001137.1 GCF_029867845.1 Nocardia farcinica
CGGGCGCGGGCGGCGCGCGCCGCGGCGGCGATCGCCGGCACCGACAGCGCGGGCGCGCGCAGGTTGTCGCGCAGCTGCGCCTCGACCAGACGGCACTCCGCGCGGTCCCGCTCGTCCAGCGGTTCCGGTCCCGCGATGCGGTCGAGCATCGGCCGTACGATCCGGTCGAGTCCAGCGGTTTGCTCGCGGTGAACTTCCAGGGCCGCCGTAGCCGCGGCATCGGCCGCCGCCTGCCGCAGCGACTCCTCGTGCAGCTGGAAGATCTGCCGGGCGGCGGGACGCAGCGTGTAGGCGAAGAACGTCGACATCAGCAGCGGCCCGAAAGTGATGACCGACATCTCCAGCCCGCGCCCTGCCCCGTACCCGGCGTGGCTCGCCCATGCCGCCGACACCGCGACCATGGCGCACAGGCCGATCCACGCCGCGGGCGAGCGGCCACGCACGCACAGGAACGTCGCCGTCACCGAGCCGCCGCCGAAATGCCATGTCATCGCCATCGGATCCGGGTCGGGCGGCAGGTTGAACAGGACCAGCGCGCTGCCGAGCGGGATGGACAGCGCCAGCGCCACGGTCAGCGGCCGCGACAACGGGTCCTCGCGCGCCGCGAGCAGGACCACGGTTGCGGCGGTGACGATGGCCAGCGCCAGCACCACCGGCCAGCGCCGCGGCAGCTCACCCCAGGAGGTGACGGCCAGCGCCGCGAGCGCGCAGAGATAGAAGGCGGCCACCGCCCAGGCGGGCTCGGTGTCCATGCCGAGCAGGGTGCGCGCGTCGCGTACCGGCGCCGGTCGGTCGCTCATCAGCTCGCCCCCCGCCATGCCATCCGCACCGTCGTGGCCATTACCCGCGCGGGCCGCGTACGGGCGCGGGCCGGTCGATCTACAGCTCGCCCCCCCCCTTCCCATCCGACCGGTCGTGCCTTTTCCCGGGGCGGTCCGCCCGCCTACCGCGCCGCCGGGCAGCTCGCGCAACCGGCCGATGATGCTGACCCGCACGCCGAGCCGGTGCGGTGCGATCGCGCCGAGATCGAAACCGACGCCGTCGTCGACCACCATCACCTCGACCAGACCGGGAGCCAGCGTCGCGCGCACCCGGCACTGCCCCTCCGGCCCGGCGTGGCGCACGCTGTTGCGCACCGCCTCGGCCAGCGCCGCCCCGAGCACCCGCACCGGTTCGGCCGGGTACTCCTCGTCCTCGCAGCCCTCCCACACCGTGGCCTCCACCCGCACGGTGTCGTCCACGTCGGCGACCGCGGTGCGCAGGCTGGCGATCAACGCCCGGCCCGGATAGCTCGCCACGTTCTCCGGCTCCAGTTCACCGAGCTTGGCGATGGCCAGTTCGGCCTGCCTGCGCACCTCCGCGCGGTCGGTGCGCCTGGCCGCGGCCAGCAGGGTGGACATCACCCAGTCGTGCATGAGCGCGTTGTAGCGGGCGCGCTGCACATTGCGAGCCGTGGTCGCCGCCGCCGCTGCCGCCGCCGCATGGGCCTGCGCCCTGGTGCGATCCAGCAGCCGCCCGGTGCGCATCGCCATCAGCGCCGCCGCCACGTACAGCAGGCAGAACGCCATCGCGAACATCATGTCCGGCACCAGAACACCGCGCAGTTCCGGGATCCGGCAGTGGTAATTGATCAGCTCCACCGGCACCAGGCACACCACCAACGCGAGCAGCGTCGGCACCGGCGGGCAGGCCACCGCGGCGGCCAGCGCGGCCAGCCCCGGCATGTAGGACATCCACTGGTCACCGGTCAGCAGCGTGCCGTCCCAGGCGAGCGGCCAGGCGAACGCCGCGGCGGCATACCCGATGGCGGAGGCGGCCGCCGCGTGCCGGGCCGGATCGAGCTGCCGCCGGAACGACAACAGTCCCGCCGCGATCGGCGGGCCGAAGACGGCGGGCAGCGCGAACACCGTCCACCACGGCGCGAGCGCCGCCGCCTCCCTGGTGATGTCGGGGATCAGCAGCAGCAGATAGCACAGATAGCCCGAGCCGATGAAGCGAGCGAACAGCCGCGTGATGCGCTCCTCGGCGGTGTTCTCGGCCCGCTCCGGCGAACCCGCCCGCCCGGATGGAGCCGGCTCGTCGGTGCTCAGCGCCACCGGCGCGGTATCGGTAGCCACCCGTCCTCCAGAGCGCGCTTGTAGAGTTCGGTCTTCGTCCTGGCCGGGCGGCCCGCCTCGGCGTACTTCTGCCTGATCCGCCCGAGATAGGCGTTGACGGTGTCCTCGGTGACACCGGCCAGCTCGGCCACCCTGGTCGCCGACTCCCCGGACGCGTACAGCGCCAGCACCTCGCGCTGCCTGGGGCTGAGCTTGACGTCGGCGATCTTGTCGTCGGAGTCGATGGCCGCCGCCCAGTCCATGGTCGGCACGAGCTTGCCCTGCGCGGCGTCACGGACGGCGGCGGCGACGAACACGTCGCGCTCGGACTTGCGCACGACCCCCAGCACGCCCGCCCGCGCCGCCGAACGCACCAGATACGGCTCGTCGCCGGAGGTGAACACCAGCGTCTCGATGCCCGCCGCGCGCAACTGCTGCACATTGGTGGCGGGGGAGGAGCCGTCGGGCAGCCGCAGATCCAGGATCACCAGATCCAGATCGTCGGTGATCGCCAGCAGTTCCGGCACCGACGGGGCGTCGGCGACGATGCGCACGCTCGGCTCCTCGGCCAGGATCTGACGCAGGCCCGCGATGGTGACGCGATGGTCCTCCACGACGCCGATCCTGCGTGGTGCCGCGTGCACAGCGGCGTGCGCACTGCCTGCGCTCGGCATCGAACCTCCCGAAAGAACTCGCCCCCCGGCGGTATGTGGCAACCGCCG
>NZ_JARWRU010001138.1 GCF_029867845.1 Nocardia farcinica
CGCGGAGACGACGCGCGACGGGTGCTTCCACCGTCGACGACGCCGACTTCACGAACTCGCCTTGCTCCTTGAGCGTTGCGAGTAGTTGCTTGCTCGTGACACCGAGTTCTTTGGCCAACTCGTGCACGCGGGCCTTGCCTGCCACTGCTCTCCTCACTGAGAGGTCGAGCAGCGCCACCGGTTCAGGGGGACGGCGGCCCGCACGACCTCGGGTTATCTCCGATGGACGTTCATCGTTGGTACTTCACGGTGTGCTCATGAGTGCTCGTGCCTGTTCTCGAGGTGCTGCTCCAGGGCTGAGATATCCAGATGTCCGGACACTCGTAGTGCTCTGCCGAATGCTCGGCGTCGAACCGCTGCGCTCAGACAAGCGGAAACGGGGTGCAACCAGGCACCCCTTCCGGGAAGTCTGCGCCGCGGATCGGGAACGACCACGACGATACGGGATCCGTCGCCGGCATCCGCATCTCGTGCCACGATCCGTAGCAGTTCGTCGGCCGACTCTCGCTTCCGGCATCCGATACACGTACGCACCGGAGCCGACCGGCGAACGGACGCCGGGTGCTGCGCGATGGTGCGCTCGGTCTCGGAGGCCGAGGGCTCGGGTCGAACCTCTGTCCACTCTACAGCCGCAACGCCCGGTTCACCGAACCCGTCCCCTTCCGGCGTGACGAATCGGTCCCGCGCCTGCGGTTTCTCCCGGCTCGCGGCGGCGCTCTCCCGGCTCGCGCCGTGTGCCCGACTCAACTGCGATGCGCCTCCGTACGGGCGTTGTCGTCGACATCGCCTGCCGCGTCGCTGCGGATGTCGATGCGCCAGCCGGTCAGGCGGGCGGCCAGGCGGGCGTTCTGCCCCTCCTTGCCGATGGCGAGGGAGAGCTGGAAGTCGGGCACGACGACCCGCGCGGCACGGGCGTCCGGGTCGACGATGGTGACCGAAACCACCTTCGACGGCGAGAGCGCATTGCCAACGAAGGTGGCCGGATCGTCGGCGTAGTCGATGATGTCGATCTTCTCGCCCGCCAGTTCGCTCATGACGTTGCGCACACGCTGACCCATCGGGCCGATGCAAGCGCCCTTGGCATTGACCCCCGGCACGGTCGCGCGGACCGCGATCTTGGACCGGTGCCCCGCCTCGCGGGCGACCGCGACGATCTCCACCGATCCGTCGGCGATCTCCGGCACCTCGAGGGCGAACAACCGGCGAACCAGGTTCGGATGGGTGCGTGAGAGGGTGATCTGCGGGCCGCGCGGGCCGCGTGAGACGCCGACCACATAGCACTTGATGCGGTCGCCGTGCTCGTAGGTCTCGCCGGGCACCTGCTCGGCGGGCGGGATCAGGCCCTCGGTGCCGTGCAGTTCGCTGCCGATGCGCACCACCACCGTGCCTCGCGCGTTGGCCCGCGCGTCGCGCTGCACGACGCCGCCGACGATGTCGCCCTCATGGGTGGCGAACTCGCCGAAGGACTTCTCGTTCTCCGCGTCGCGCAACCGCTGCAGCACCACCTGGCGGGCGGTGGTCGCGGCGATGCGGCCGAACCCCTCCGGGGTGTCGTCCCATTCGGAGATCACGTTGCCGTCGGCGTCGAGCTCCTGGGCCATGACGCGCACGGCGCCGGTCTTCTGGTTGATGTCGACGCGCGCGTGCGGCTGGTGGCCCTCGGTGTGGCGGTAGGCGGTCAGCAGGGCCGACTCGATCGCGGAGATCACCGTCTCGATCGAGATCCCCTTGTCGGCGACGATCGCCCGCAGGGCTTCGATTTCGATGTTCATTCCACGGTCCCTTCGGTCGGCTCGGACGCTGGTGTTGCGGGTGACGCTGATGGTGCGGATGCTGCGAGACCTTCGTCCTGAGCCGGCTGCGGCCGACCGGGCGCGACCCCGCCCGCGAGTTCCAGTTCCCTGGCCCCCGGCGGGGAGAACTCCACCTGCACGACCGCCCGCTCGATGTCGGCGAGCGGCACGTGCACCCGGTGCGGCTTCTTCTTGCCGCCCAGCACCAGCGCGACCGTGTCCTCGGCGAGCGGGCCGACCCGCGCCTCGAAGCGTGACGATCCGCCGGGATCGGGCGGCTCGGCGCCGGGGCGCAGCGTGACGCGGACTTTGCGGCCCTGCGCGCGACGCCAGTGCCGCGGCGCGGTCAACGGCCGGTCGACCCCCGGGGTGGTGACTTCGAGAAGGTACGGCGACTCGCCGAAGACGGCCGCGTCGTCCAAGACTACCGAGATCTCCGAGCTGAGCTCGGCCACCGCGTCCAGATCGGCGGGCCCGTCGCTGTCCACCACCACCGTGAGCCTGCTCTGCCCGCCCCCGCCCGCCGTGGCGATCCGCACGCCCTCGAGGTCGAAACCCCGGCGTTCGACGAGACCAGCAACCAGCTGGCTCACCCTCTCCTCGGTCGGCATGGGCATGTGCGGCGGCTCCTGGTTCAGTTGTGACGCGGTCCAGTTGTGGCACGGTCGGTGTGACACGGCGAGAAATCCGGTACCGAATCTCTAGCGTAACGCGCCCGGGGAGTGTATAGGACCACCGGCCCGGCTCGTGCATCCGGCCGGCATGGCGTGTCCCCCGGGGCGAGGGGCGCGCGACAGGGCACTCGGCGGGTGTCGGCGCCACTCCGGCGGGAGGGCTCGGCGACGGGCCCGCGAGCGCGGATCTGGCACGATGGTCGGGTGCGATTCCGCCTCTCCACGCCGCCGCAGACCGGGCCGTCGAAAGCTCCGCTCGACCATCGGCAGATCACCGCGCGCGACGACGCGGGCGCGGACCGTCCACACCCCTCGGCCGATGCCCGTCGCGGCGAACTGCGCGGCGCCACAGCGTCTTCCGAAGCGCGCCGGTCCCTCTCAGCGCGCACCGCGCCCGAGACGGCACGGCGCGATCCCGCCTCACCGGTCGACCGTCGCACCGCCCTGCGCGTGGCAGGCGCGGGCACGCTGGGCGCGCTGGCACTGGCCGCGACCGCCGCCTGCGCCGACGAGACCGTGCACGACCCCGATCCGCTGCTCACCCACGAGTTGCAGGCCCGCGCCGACGCCGCGGCCGCGAATGCCGCGATCGCGCTGGCGCCGCACCTGCAGCCGGTGCTCGCCACCATCGCCGCCCAGCGCGGGGGGCCCGCCGCGGGGGGAGCCGCGGGGGTCGCCCGCCGGGGGGGCGGGTTCCGCGGCGGGCCCCCCCCCGGGCGCCGGACCCCAACCCCCCCCCCCCCCCCCCCGC
>NZ_JARWRU010001139.1 GCF_029867845.1 Nocardia farcinica
CGGATAGAGGTAGGTAGAACTGTTCGCCGGGAACGGGTTCGGTGTCGGTCGGGGTGGTCACGGGGTCACCGTCCTGCGAGGTCGTGGGCGAGGGCGACCATCCAGGCCACTCCGGAGGCGAGCCGGCCGTTGGTGGCGTAGCCGTTGTGACGGGCGATGGTGTCGGCGTAGCGCAGCAGCACCGCGGGGTTGACCAGGTCGGCGTTGTCGGCGATCAGCACGCTCCACGCCGCCGACAGCTGCCCGGCCAGCTTCGGCAGCAGCCCGACCGGATTCGCCGCGACGGCGGCGACGATCTCCTTCCAGCGGGCGTCGGCCGCCCCGGCATCCGGTGCCGGGGTACGCGGGTCGGCGGCGTCGACCAACCGGCCCGCGAGGCCCGGCTGCGGCAGGTAGTCGACGTTGCCACCGTCGACCGTGAAGTCGTTGAGCAGCACCGTGTTCCACGCCTCGCCCAGCGCAGCGTGCAACAGTCCGTTCAAGGTCGCCAGGGCCGAGAAAGGGTCGCGCAGGTCGGCTCGGGCGGCGATCGCGGCGCCGACGCGGAGCAGGGCCGCGCGGTCGGGAGCCGAGCAGGCCAGGTCTCCGTCGGTGCAGATATCGGCGACACGGCCCGCGAGCTCGCCGTACCCACCGCCGGACGCGAGGCCGCCACCGGCAGCGGAGGGATTGGGCAGCGCGACCTGCGACACCGCGGCACCGCTGGTGCCCGGTGCCGGATCGGGCACTATTTGCCCTGGCCTGCCGGGCAGGACCGGTGCACCGGGCGCTCGATCGGGATTGGCGTACAACGCGATTCCCGCGATGCGGTTCGCCGGCACCGGGCCGACGCCGGCGCCGACATCGGTGGCAAAGCCCGACATCGCTTGGGCACCTTGGGAGTAGCCGACTCCGGCGATCAAGGTGGCCGGGCAGGCGGCGAGTATTTCGACCGCCGCGGCGTCGAGCCGGTTGCGTGCGTCGGTGACCGACACCGTGTACGGTTCGACTCCGCCGCCGGGCACCGCGCCGCCGAAGCCTGCGCTGTAGGGGATGTAGGAGCGCTGCACCAGCCCGGGAGCCACATCCAGGACCGGTCTGATCACGGCGCCGACGACACCGGTGTCGGCGAGCGGGTCCGCCGTCGGTGAGGACTGGCCGGTGCCCTGCACACCCAGCACGTACAAGGCGGGGCACCCAGGGCCGATCGGCACCGCTCCCACAGCAGGCGATGCGGCCGATATCGCGGCACCGGACCCGACGGTGGCCGCCACCGCCGCAACCGCGATTCTGCACGCCGCAGCGCGGCGGCGTTGTCCGTCGTTGGTCATGGTTGCCCCACACCAACTCCGGCACCGAAGCCGGCGCCAACCGTGCCCGCAGCCACCGCACCGACCACACCGACCGGGACGCCGGTCACCACAGCACCGGCGGCAGCACCGGCCGCGGCGCCGAGTGCGGTTCCCGCGACACCGGAGGTCACGGTGCCGATCACCGGGACCGGTACGACCGTCCCCAGGGCCGCTCCGGCGATTCCGCCGATGGTGCCACCGACCAGACCACCGACCACCGCTCCCCCGACCGCCGCCGGGACGCCTGCCGCGACCGCACCGACAACTCCGCCGATTCCGGCACCGGCCAGCGTCGCGCCCGAAACCCGATCCGAACGCCCGGCCGGGATGCCGATCGAGTCCAGCGCCGTCGAGACCTGCGCCTCCGCTCCGGCTGCGGCGTCATTGATCGCATCGGCACATTCCGGAGGCAGCCAGTCCGGGCGTGGGGCCTGCCATTGCCCGATCCGAATCGTGTTCTCCGGAGCCTCGATCGGCGCCACCGGATCCACCGGCTCAGGCAGGTGAAGTTCCTCGATCCGGATCGGCTCGACCGGCTCTTCCGGCGGTGGCGCCGGCCGTGACGGTGCGTTGCGAACTTCGGGGGGCTGCACGTAGTACACCGGCGGCTCAGGAGTCGGAGCGGGCTGTGCCGGGACCGGTTCGGGTGCCGGCTCCAGCGGGGGCGGCGGAGGTGGCGTGGTGCCGGGCTGGGCGGGGCCGGTCACCCCGGGCTGATCGGCCACGGCAACCAGCGGGTCAGCGGCATGGGCGCTGGTTGCCGCGAGGGCTATCACCGCCATCGGCGCCAGTGTGGCCGCCGCGAGGCCGCGTGCACGAGCGGCCGATGAAGGAAAACGGGATCTGGGCATGACGAAATAAGCCTTCCCACTATGGGATCAGAACTGAGAGATGACTTCCCGGCGCCGAAGGCGCACCTCAGCGGCTCCTCCCACAGCGGAACATGCTGTGGGAGGCCGCTTTTCAGGCAAGCCCGGTCGGCTCGGTCAGATGAAGGGCAGGATCAGGCTCAGTGTCTGCGCCACGACGAACAGGCCGTTCGACAGCACCGACAGACCGGCGTTGACATAGCCCAGGATTGCGAAGGGGTCCACGGTCACTTCCTTCCAGAATTCTTGAATTCGCGAGTTCATAGCCGAACACGCAGGTCCATCCAAACTCCGGAACACGTTGGTAATCAATAACTTTTGGTATTGCAGATCGCGGTACCGAGATTTGCGTCATCTGCTATCCGGGGCCTGATCAGCAGATTTGCGGGCAAAGTGCCGACATTTGCGTAACGGTCTTATCCGCTTGGATCCACGCCAGAAGAATGAGCCATTCAGGGGAGCGCGACGCGGTCTGGCATCGTTTCAGCTATCGATTCGGAGATTCACGTGATCAGTACAGTTGCCGGTCCCTACCCATTCTGGTAGGAACAAAACACCGCCGGGGGGGCTAACCGATCAAGATAACTCTCGTTGGCCTGCCATGGAAGACCACCGAAGGAGGGGGACTCCCTTGAATCGGGATCCCGCACACCACAGACCGCACAAATCCCGCCACTCGCAACCGCCGAGCATCCCAACCCTCGGCAGCACCTGCCGATCCATCCGTGAGGCACGCGGCCTCAGTCGCGACGCATCCGCCGCCTACCTCAAGGTCAGCCGCAGCCACCTGGCCGACATCGAACGAGACCGACGGGCGCCGACCGAAGAGCTTCTCGAGCACCTCATTGTCGGCTATCAACTCGACCTCCCCTTGGCTCGTCACCTGCGCGAACTACGAGCGACGGCCGACAACCTCGAACCCTCTGCCGTTCTGCGCGATTCCGTGACCACCAACCCAGCCCTCGTGTGCCACCTACAGGGCCTACACGAGCGGGGCGCGCCCGCCGCCTACGTCGACTCCGCATGGACCGTCCTGACCTGCAACGATGCTTTTCGGAAAGCCGCGCCTGGACTTGGCGCGGGCGACTCGATCCCGGTCTGGATGTTCTCCGATGATGCCAAGGAGATCTTCCCGCACTGGCCCAGCGAAGCCGACTGTGCGACCGCCAACATCCGCGGCATCGTCGGCCGATATCGCGGCTCCGAACAAGTCCAGACCATCTTCCGCCGCCTTCGCCCCATCAAGGAGTTCCGACACCGCTGGAACGACGGCGTGCACGCCGCCTACGGCCGCGACCCCAGCGACCTGATGTACGCCCGCGACCCCGCCACGGGCGAAACCAGGTCCTACAGCCTCACCATCACCAATCAGAGCGAACACGTCATCCTCATCATCCTTTCCGAGCATCCTGGCAGGAACATCGAAACCAACCGGCCCTAGCCAATTTTCGACACGCACACCGACACGCCAAATAGGAGGCCACAGACCACAGAATGGCCCCGTCCTAAAGATCTTGCTCCAGGTTTCGCCCGATGCGCAGCCGAGTCACCGATCAGTCACATCCTTATCCTGGCGGCTACCAGGCAGCACCGATCTGGCGCAGCCTCTAATCGACGAACCACCCGAGCAATTCTCACCTTTCAGGTGATTTGCCATGCCCGTCCCGACAGAACACAGAATCGAGCCACCAAAAACAACTTTCGTCGTCGAAGCCATTCATTGGAAGCCAGCGCGCAACCGGAGGTGACTATGAACGACAGCAGCGACTCGCCGCCCGATGTCGAACACGCACCCACGACATACGAGCCGACCTATCCCGTCTCCGACGGGGCCCGTGCGGTGCGCAAGTCCGAGCGCTGGTACCTTCAACAGCTGCGTTCCGGCCGCTTTCCCGGCCACAAGGCAGGCCGCACCTGGTATCTCACCGCAGCCGACATCACCGCAGCTATCGAAGAAACCCGCCGACCGTCGACGGGCCCTCGGAAGCCCTCTCAATCGACCAACCAGGCCCGACCAACCTCGGCACGGCCGACTCGACGCCGCCGCCCGATCCCGCGTCAGAATCCTTGACCCCGGACCGAAACCTACCGTCATCTATCCGTGCAGTCCCACCTCACCGACCACCCTCGGTGGCTCATCATCGATGCGGCCGCCACGCGGCCGAATTCCATGGCCGCGCACCCCTAACGACCTCGTGCATGGTTGGCCGTGGGCGGGGATGATCTTGGTGTGGGTCGTGGGGCGGTGTTGTCGCGACGTCGGGTGACCGGGTTGTCGACCGAGGTGATCGCGGGATTGGTGGCCGAGGTCGGCCCGGTGTGGCAAGCGCGGCAGGCTGCCCGCCGGGCCGGCCGGGTACGTGCGCGGGCACCAGGCACCGGAGCGAAGTACAGGCTGGTGTTCCTCGACCGCCTGCTGGTCACGCTGGTAGCGCTGCGCCACGGAGTCACCCATGACGTGCTCGCGGCCTGGTTCGGGGTGGATCGATCCACCGTGACCCGCGCAATCGGCGAGATCCGCCCGATCCTCGCTGAGCGGGGATGCCGGATCGAGAACGGAACACGACTGCGCACCCTGCACGACATTGTCAAATACCTCGGTGACACAGCTGATTACGTGATCCTGGATGCCACCGAGGTCCGCGTCCGGCCCAAATGGCCGGGCGTAATCGGTTTGTCTCCGGCAAGTCCCGCCAGAATGCGATCAAGTCGATGGTGATCACCGATCCAGCAGGCCGGGTGTTGTTCTGCGGTGCCACCGTGCCCGGTTCGTCGCCGACATCCCCCAGGCGCGGGACTCGGGCCTGGTGAGACTGCTCGCCAGGAGTGGTGCCCGAGTCCTTGCCGATGCCGGCTATCATGGCCTCAACACCGAAACCGCAGGTGCGGTGATCACGCCTCCGCACCGCAAGTTCCGCCGCAACCCGCCCCTGGTACGAACAGCATCACCGGGTGCAGCGACAGGCTTACTCCGCAAACGGATTCGTGTCGAACACGGCACTGCCCATCTCAAGAACTGGCGGTCACTGGCCCGCCACCTGACTCGGCGAACAAATTTCGATCACACTGTCCGGGCTGTCGCCGGACTGCTGTCGGACCATCAGCACATCGACCGTACCCGCTCCGCGGGGTGACCCCTGCGCTCAATCTGCTGCTGGTCACAGCGCTCTGCAACCATGCACGAGGTCGTAAGGGCTGTCCCGTAAGTTGTT
>NZ_JARWRU010001140.1 GCF_029867845.1 Nocardia farcinica
TTTGTTTTTACGCCCCCTGGGCCGGGGGCGCCGGGGGGGGCTTGGCCCCCCCCGGCGGCGGGGGCGCGGGACGGGGAGGGGTGGGTCCAGCGGCCACGCCGGGCCAATTCGGGCAGCACGCCCTCGCCGAAGTGGTAGGCCTCCTCGAGGTGCGGGTAGCCCGACAGCACGAACTCGCTGATGCCTGCCGAGGCGTATTCCTCGATCAGGTCGGCGATCTGCTGGTGCGAGCCGACGAGCGCTGTGCCCGCGCCGCCGCGGACCAGGCCGATGCCCGCCCACAGGTTCGGGTGGATCTCCAGGCCGTCCTTGGTGCCGCCGTTGAGGGCGAGCATGCGCCGCTGGCCCTCGGATTCGCTGCGGCGCAAGCCCGCCTGGACCTGGCGGATCTGCTCCTCGGAGATGCCGGCGAGCAGCCGGCCCGCCTCCGCCCACGCCTCCTCGGCGGTGTCCCTGGCGATGGTGTGCAGGCGGATGCCGAAGCGCAGTTCGCGGCCGTGTCCCTCGGCGGCCCGGCGCACGGCGTCGAGTTTGGCCCGCACGGCGGCGGGCGGCTCGCCCCAGGTGAGGTAGACGTCGACATGCCGCGCGGCGACCTCGATGGCCGCGGGCGAGGAGCCGCCGAAGTACAGCTGCGGTAGCGGGTCGGGGATCTGGTTGAGCTGAGCGTTCTCCAGGCGGAAGTAACGGCCCTCGTGGTCGACGACCTCGCCGGTCCACAACGCGCGCACGATCTCGAGGTACTCGCCGCAGCGGGCGTAGCGCTCGTCCTTGTCCAGGAAATCGCCGAACATCCGCTGTTCGTGACTCTCGCCGCCGGTGACGACGTTCAGCAACAGCCTGCCACCGCTGAGGTTCTGGAAGGTGCCCGCCATCTGCGCGGCCAGGAACGGCGAGATCAGGCCGGGCCGGAAGGCGACGAGGAACTTCAGCCGCTCCGACACGCTCGACAGCATGGCGGTGGTGATCCAGGCGTCCTCACACCACGCACCGGTCGGAGTGAGGGCGCCGACGTAGCCGAGCTGCTCGGCGGATCGCGCGATCTGCCCCAGGTAGGGC
>NZ_JARWRU010001141.1 GCF_029867845.1 Nocardia farcinica
GGTGATCGGTGCGGCCGTGCGGCGATGGTGTGCGCCTTCGGCGATGGTCCTATTTGAGCATGCTGCCCGCGTCGACGGGCAGCGTGACGCCGGTGATGTAGCGCGCCTCGTCCGAGGCGAGGAACAGCACCGCGTTGCTGATGTCGACCGGCTCCACCCAGCCCACCGGCAGCGTGTGCATGAACTGGGCCACCGGGGCGAAATCGTCCGGGCCCGGATTCTCCAGATCGGGACGGAACAGTTTCATGGTGCCCTCGTTCATGAACAGCGGCGTGTTCACGTTGGTCGGATGCACCGAGTTGACCCGGATGGAGTGCGCGCCGAGTTCGACGGCGAAGGTGCGCATCAGGCCGACGACGCCGTGCTTGGCCGCCACGTAGTGCCCGGTGTGCGGGTAGGCCTTGAGGCCGCCGACGGAGGAGGTGAGGATGATCGAACCGCCGTTTCCGCCGGAGATCAGATGCGGTACACCGGCTTTCACCGACTTCCAGACACCGCCGAGATTGGTGTCGATCATCGTCTGCCAGTCTTCTTCGCTGGTCTCGGCCAGCGTCGCGCCGCCGTTGCCGATGCCTGCGTTGGCCACGATGATGTCGAGCCTGCCCAGCTGCTCCACGCCGCTGTCGACGGCGGCGCGCACCGCCTCGTAGTCGCGCACGTCGGCCTGGGTTGCCACGATCCGGCGGCCGAGGCCCTTGACCAGGTCCGCGGTCTCGGCCAGGTCGTCGGGAGTGGCGTGCGGGATGTCCGGGCTGCCACCCGCCGGACCACAGATGTCGATGGCGATGATGTCGGCGCCCTCCTGCGCCAGCCGTACCGCGTGGCTGCGGCCCTGCCCGCGCGCCGCGCCCCTGATGAAGGCGACCTTGCCCTCGACCCGCCCTGTCATGGGACCACCCCGTTCCGTAGCTCGAACGCCCGAACGCTGATCGGACGATCAAATCACTGTGGCATCGGGGCCGGGGGGTGTCAACGGGTGATCATCCGGGTCCACCGGGCCCGCGGTGGTGTCGGTGGTGGCTGTGGGCGCCGGGCCGGCGACGGTGGGCATCCGGTACTGCTCGAGGAAGCGCTCGACGAAGGCGCGCAACTCTTCGTGTCCCTGGGTCATGCCGACCGCCGACTCGTTGCAGATCATCCTGGCCGCGCCGGTGAGCAGCATCGACATCGCCACCGGCGGGAACGCCTCGGTGTCGACGCCGTGCGCGCGCAGCACGAGCGTGACCGCCGCTGTCTCGATGTCGCGCACCCGTTCGGCGTAGGCGCGCAACTCGGCGCCGATCACCTTCCTGTGGTTGGCCAGCGCCATGAATTCCGTGTTGAGCTGGGTGAATCGGTCCTCGCTGTTGATCACCCAGAGCGCGCGCAGCGGGTCCTGCTCCGACAGCGCCTTACGCATGCGGGCCAGCGCGTGCTCGGCGCCGGTGCGCATGACGGCCAGATACAGATCGTCCATGGTGGGGAAGTAGTAGTAGACCAGCGCCGAGCGCACCCCCGCGCGCTCGGCCACCCGGCGCGAGGTCGCGGCCGCGTAACCCTCCTCGCGGATGATCGCGGCCGTCGCGGCCATCAGCCTGTCCCGGGTGTCGCCGTCGGCCGCCCTGCGTCCGTTGCGCCCGGCCATCACCGCCACCCGCGTCCCGCGTGTCGAACCCTTGACCGTCCGTTCGGCCTCGTGCTACCCATGGGGCACTTTAACATTTGATCGAGCGATCAATACTGCCCAGCGTCGCCGGGTGATCGGCACAGCCGGGTGATCCGCGTCGATCGCGGACGGAAGGTGGTGGGTCCGATGACGGATCCCGCGGCGGTGGACTACTTCTCCGACCCTGGCATCGCGCAGCAGCCCTACGACTACTTCGACGCGCTGCGCAGCCGCCATCCGGTGTTCCGGGAGCCGTATCACGGCGTGGTCGCGGTGACCGGTTACGAGGAGGCGGTCGAGGTCTTCCGCGACAGCGAGCACTTCTCCGCGTGCATATCGATCGGCGGGCCGTTCCCGCCGCTGCCCTTCCAGCCAGAGGGCGACGACATCGGCGATCAGATCCAGGCGTATCGCCACCGGTTCCCGATCCACGAGCACATGGTCACCATGGACCCGCCCGAGCACACCCGCGCCCGCGCCCTGCTGGCCCGGCTGCTGACCCCGAAGCGGTTGAAGGACAACGAGGAGTACATCTGGCGGCTGGCCGACGAGCAACTCGACCTCGCGACCGGCTCCGGCCGGTGCGAGTTCCTCGGCGACTACGCCAAGCCGTTCGCCACGCTGGCGATCGCCGACCTGCTCGGCGTCCCGGAGCACGACCACGACGAGTTCTTGTTCACCCTCACCGGCAGTTCGCGGCCGGGCAGCAGGGTGGGCGCGCTCGACCACGAGCCGGTGGGCAGCAATCCGCTGCAATGGCTCGACGACAAGTTCGCCCGCTATCTGACCGATCGCAGGCGTGAGCCGCGCGCGGACGTGCTCGGCGCGCTGGCGGTCACGCCCTATCCCGACGGCACCCTCCCGGAGATCATCGAGGTCGTCCGGCCCGCCACCTTCCTGTTCGCGGCCGGGCAGGAGACGGTCACCAAGCTGCTGAGCTCGGCGGTGCGGGTACTCGCCGACCGACCGGAGCTCCAGCGGCGGCTGCGCGCCGATCGCAGCCTGATCGGCGCGTTCATCGAGGAGGCGTTGCGTGTCGAGAGCCCGACCAAGGTCGATTTCCGGCTCGCGCGCCGAACCACCACCATCGGCGGCGTGCACATCCCGGCCGGCACCGTGGTGATGATCTGCATCGGCGCGGCCAATCGTGACCCGAGGAAGTTCGAGGCGCCCGACGAATTCCGCCTCGAACGGCGCAACGCGCGCGAGCACCTGGCCTTCGGTCGCGGCGTGCACACCTGCGCGGGGGCGCCGCTGGCGCGAGTCGAGGGCCGGATCACCCTCGAGCGGCTGCTCGACCGGTTCGCCGGAATCGCCGTGGACGAGGCCTTCCACGGCCCCACGGACGCGCGCCGGTACGAGTACGAGCCCACCTTCCTGCTGCGCGGCCTGCGGGAGCTGCACCTCACGCTCGCCCGTCGCTGAGGCGCTCGGTGGCCGGTCCGGGTGTTGTGTGGGACTGTCGGTCCCATATATTCTGGATCACACCACGCGATCCCGCGTGCGCACGTCCGGCCCTCGGGCCGGCGGAACGAGGAGGCACCGATGACGCTGTCCGAATCGACCGGCCACACACCCACCCGCGCGGCCACGCCCGACAGCGCGGCGGCTCGGCCGGGCTCGGCATGGCTCGACCGGGCGTACCGGGAGGCGCTGGCCACACTCTCCGAGGGATCGGTGTATCGCCGATTCGATCCGTATCTCGACATCGACTGGGACGCGCCGGAATTCGCGATCGACCCGCGGGATCCACGCTGGGTGCTGTCCCCGGTACACGATCCGCTCGGCGCGACCCGCTGGTACCGGGAGTTGCCCCTGGAGCGGCAGATCGAGATCGGCCGCTGGCGCACCGCCAACGCCATCAAGGTCGGCGCGGCCTTCGAGAGTGTGCTCATCCGCGGGGTGATGCAGTACATCATGAAGCTGCCGAACGGCTCCCCGGAATTCCGCTACTGCCTGCACGAGATGACCGAGGAGTGCAACCACATCCAGATGTTCCAGGAGCTGGTGAACCGCATCGGCGACGATGTGCCGGGCATGCGGCCGTTCTTCCGTGCCCTGTCGCCGTTCATCGGCGTCGCGGGGGGTTTTGCCCCCGGGAAACAGTTAAAAGGCCA
>NZ_JARWRU010001142.1 GCF_029867845.1 Nocardia farcinica
CGCCACCGACGACGGGGCGAACGACCCGCTGGTCCGCAGGCTGCGCGAACTCGGCCACGAAGTGTCGGTGGCGCCGCAGACCAGCGGACTCAGCGCGCTGCGCCGCGACGGCGAGCAGGGCTGGACCGGCGGAGCCGACCCGCGCCGGGAGGGCGTGGTCCTCGGCGACACCCGCTGACCGGGAACAGGCCGCTCGACCGCTACTTCTCCTCGGTGCCGGACGTGCCGGGGTTCGGACCGGCGTCCGACGCCCCGGAGTTCTCCCCGGCCATCGCGTACCGGGCGCCCAGCGCGCGCAGGCGCTCGAGGGCCAGCACCGCGTGTTCCTTGTCGTTGGCGCGGATGGCCAGCAGCGGCACGTAGTCGTCGTCGGCCAGTTCCAGTCGTGCCCAGGCCTTCCGGTCCGGGAAACTGACGCCGCGCACCTGGTCCCAGCCGAACAGGGTCTCCCCCAGCACGCCGCGCACCTCGATGCCACGCTCGCCCGCGCGGACCCGGGGCCGGGTCAGCAGCAGCACGCCGCCCGCGACGAGCACGCCGATGGCCACCATGGCGATCTGGTCGACCACCCGGAAGTTCACCCCGGTCGAGCCGTTCCGCAGGAAGACACCGCCGACGGTGAAGACCGCGAGCACGAGCACGGCCACGATCCAGGCGTTGCGGACCGAACGCCGCGGCCGCGCCTCGAGCTCCCACTCGGCCACGGTGGTCAGCTCTCGGCGCGCAGCGCGCGCAGGGTCAGCGCGGCGTCCAGCGCGGCCGCGCAGGCCTGCTCGCCCTTGTCCTCCGCCGAACCGGGCAGCCCGGCGCGATCGAGCGCCTGCTCCTCGGTGTTCGTGGTGAGCACGCCGTTGGCCACCGGGGTGGACTCGTCCAGCGAGACCCGGGTCAGCCCGGCGGTCACCGCGTCGCACACGTACTCGAAATGCGGGGTGCCGCCACGGATCACCACGCCGAGCGCGACCACGGCGTCGTGCGTGCGGGCCAGCTGCTGGGCCACCACGGGCAGCTCCATCGCGCCCGCGCAGCGGACCACGCGAATGTGCCGGACCCCCGCGTCCTTCGCCACCCGCTCGGCGTTGGCGACCAGGGTGTCGCAGATCTTCTCGTGCCAGCGCGAGGCGACGATCGCCAGCCGCAGGTCCTTCGCGTCGGCCAGTTCGAAGGCGGGAACGCCGGTGCCGCTCACTGTGCGGTCTCCTCCAGATCCAGATCGTCGAGACCGACCAGGTCGTGGCCCATCCGGTCCCGCTTGGTGCGCAGGTAGCGCAGGTTCTCGGCATTGGCGCGCAGCGGCATCTGCACCCGCTCGGTGATGGTCAGGCCGTAGCCGTCCAGGCCGACGCGCTTGGCCGGGTTGTTGGTCAGCAGTCGCATCGAGCGGATGCCGAGGTCGACCAGGATCTGCGCGCCGGTGCCGTAGTCGCGGGCGTCGGCGGGCAGACCGAGATCGAGGTTGGCGTCGACGGTGTCGCGTCCGGCGTCCTGCAGCTGGTAGGCCTGCAGCTTGTGCATCAGGCCGATGCCGCGGCCCTCGTGACCGCGCATGTACAGCACCACGCCGCGGCCCTCGGCGTCGACCATCTCCAGGGCGGCGTCGAGCTGGGGGCCGCAGTCGCAGCGCAGCGAGCCGAACACGTCGCCGGTCAGGCACTCGGAGTGCACGCGCACCAGCACGTCCTCGCCGTCGCCGATGTCGCCACGCACCAGGGCGACGTGCTCGACGTCGTCGTAGAGGCTGGTGTAGCCGACCGCGGTGAACACGCCGTGCGCGGTGGGGATGCGCGCCTCGGCGACCCGCACGACCTGCTTCTCGTGCTTGCGCCGCCAGGCGATCATGTCGGCGATGGAGATCAGCGCCAGGTCGTGGTCGTCGGCGAAGACGCGCAGCTCCTCGGTGCGGGCCATGTGGCCCTCGTCCTTCTGGCTGACGATCTCGCAGATCACGCCCGCCGGGCGGAGACCGGCCATCCTGGCCAGGTCGACGGCGGCCTCGGTGTGGCCTGGCCTGCGCAGCACGCCGCCGTCCTTGGCCCGCAGCGGGACGACATGACCGGGGCGGGTCAGATCGTCGGCTCTGGCATCGGCCGAGGCGAGCAGGCGCATGGTGGTGGCGCGGTCCGCGGCGGAGATGCCGGTGGTGATGCCCTCGCGCGCGTCCACCGAGACGGTGTAGGCGGTGCCGTGCTTGTCCTGGTTCGTGGCGTACATCGGCGGCAGGCCGAGACGGTCGCAGTCCTCGCCGACCAGCGGCACACAGATGTAACCGGAGGTGTATCGGATCATGAAGGCGACGAGTTCGGGGGTCGCCTTCTCCGCCGCGAAGATGAGGTCGCCCTCGTTCTCGCGGTCCTCGTCGTCGACGACGACGACCGCCTTACCGGCGGCGATGTCGGCGACTGCGCGCTCGATGGTGTCGAACCTGGTCACGTCTGCTGCGCTCCATCTATGAATAGGTCTAGAACAGTATCGCCGTTGCCCCACCCGCCCCGGCTGGCGGCCCCTGGCAGGCCGCGGCCGGACGAGCCGGGCGCCGGCTCCACCGTTCGCGGTGCCGCGGGGAACGAGCAGGTCGTCCCGCGGCGCGGGGGCCCGTCGGTGTCAGCCCCGCAGCAGGAGCCGCTCGACGGACATGGCGATCCCCTCGACCTCCAGGGTCACCCTGGAGCCGA
>NZ_JARWRU010001143.1 GCF_029867845.1 Nocardia farcinica
ACCCAGCCGAAGATCCCGCCCTGGGCGGCGATCATGTCGAGGCCGACGCGCTGGAACTCCGGGAAGTAGGAGCCGACGCAGTCGGAGACGACCAGGCATTCGTAGCCACGGTCGTTGGCCTCGCGCACCGTGGTGTGCACGCACACCTCGGTGGTCACGCCGGTGACGATCAGCGAGGCGATGGCGTCGCGCTCGAGGACCTCGGTCAGTTCGGTGGCGTAGAACGCGCCCTTGCCCGGCTTGTCGATGACCACCTCGCCGGGCAGCGGGGCGAGTTCGTCGACGATGTCGTGGCCGTACTCGCCGCGGATCAGAATGCGCCCGAACCGGCCGGGGTCGCCGATGCGCTGGGCGGGGTTGCCGCGCTTGTGCTTCGCGGGCGGGCAGTCGGACAGGTCGGGCAGGTGGCCCTCGCGGGTGTGGATGACCGGGATGCCCGCGGCCCGCGCCGCGGCCATCAGTCGCGACAGCGGGTCGATCACAGTGCGCAGCATCGCGACGTCGTTGCCGAGGCTCTCGCCGAATCCGCCGGGGAGCAGGAAGTCGCGTTGCATGTCGATCACCAGCAGGGCCGTGGTGCTCGGGTCGAAGACGTAGGGGGCCGGGGCGGCCGGAACGTGCTGTGGTGCGCTCATCGTCGTTCTTTCTGTGTGAGCCGGACATCCGAATGCGCCTCGAGGGCGCGTGGTTCGTCGAGCATCCGGGCGGCCGCGGCGAGCACGGTGTCGTCGGACAGGGCCGGGCCGAAGACCATGGCCGAGACCGGTCGGCCGTCGAGGGCGGTGCCCATGGGCACCGCGACCGCCGTGAGGTCGAGCAGATTGCCGAAGTGGGTGTAGTGGCCGAGCACGGTGTTGGTGCGGATGGGATCGGCCAGCACCTGTTCGACGGTGAAGGTGGTGCCGATGGTCGGCACGACCACGACGTCCATGTCCGACCACATCCGGCCCACCAGGGCGCGCAGTTGCTGCAACCGCTGCTGGGCGCGGAAGACGTCGACGGCGTCGAAGCGGTAGCCGCCGGTGAGGATCTCGCGGATCACCGGGAGAACGGAATCGGGTTCGGCCGCCAGGAAGTCACCGAACTCCACCAGGCGTTCGGCCACCCACGGCCCCTGGTAGAGCAGTTCCCCGGCGTCCAGGAAGGGCCGCAGAGTGGTTGCCGTGCAGTCGAATCCACGGCTGTCCAGGTGGGCGCGGATATTCAGGTGCGCGGCGCGGAAGGCCTCGTCACCGAAGAACTCCAGCTCCGATTCCGGCGGGAGACCAACGCGGATGCGGCCGCCGCGGCACCTGGGGCCACGCGGCCTGCTCCACGGATCGTCCGGGTCGGGGGCGGCGACGACGTCGAAGACGCGGTCGAGATCCTCGATCCGGGTGGCCATCAGGGTCATGCAGTCCAGTGATCTGCAGGCGGGGACCAGCCCCACCGTGCTGATCAGGCCCCGCGAGGGCTTGTAGCCGACGATGCCGTTGAGCGCGGCGGGCACGCGACCGGAGCCGGCGGTGTCGGTGGCGACGCAGAACGGGACCTGCCCCAGCGCGACCGCCAGCGCCGAACCGGAACTCGAGCCGCCGGAGATCAGGTCGCCGCCGAAGACGCTGCGCGGGATGGTGTGCGGGGTTCGGGTGCCGTTGAGGCCGGTCGCGAACTGGTCCAGATTGGTCTTGCCGACGAACAGCGCACCCGCGTCGAGCAGGCGCTGGACCGCGGGGGCGGTGGTGGTCGCGGTGTAGGCGTAGCCAGGGCAGGCGAGCGTGGTGGGGTAGCCCGCGACGTCGATGCTGTCCTTGACGCCGAACGGCACGCCGTAGAGGGGCAGGGTGCGCGCGCCGGGGCGTCGTTCGATCTCGGCGGCCGCGGCCAGGAGTTGTTCGCGGGGCACCGGGGTGATCCAGGTGCCGTCGTCGCCACGGGCCGCGATGGCGTCGGCGACGCGCGCCGCAGTGGAGGTCGGTGAGCCACTGCCACTTTCGTGCGAAGCGAGGATCTCCGACACGGATGGTCCGGGATTCAGCATTTGTCGATTGTCGACAGAATGTGTGAAGCCGGAAGTCCCCTCGTGTATCCGCTGTGTTAGCAGAATTCGACGGGCGTACCAGCTCGGCCGGAACGGCGCGAGCCCGGCCGGGGATCAGCAGATGTCGAGGTTCAGGTAGGTCAGCGCACCGTGACGGCGCAGTGCGGCGCACGCGATCTCGGGATCGTTGGTCTCCAGCGACTCGAGTAGCTCGGCGTGGCGGCGGATGCCGTTGCGGCGCGCGGCGAGCCGGGCCTCCTCACGCAGGTTGCGGGCCATGGGCAGCTGCAACTTGAGCAGAATCGGGGCATACGCCAGGTTCAGCTGGTGGTTGCCCGCCAGCGCGACGACCGCGAGATGGAAGCGCCGGTGGGCGTTGTCGCGTTCGAGCGGATCGTCCCTGGTGTCGGCGCGACGCATGTCGTCGAGCGCCGCGCGCACCGGGGCGAACGGGTCGCCCTCGGCGGGCAGCGGCAGCGCGCTCTCGATGGCGTGCCGTTCCAGCACCCGGCGCAGCTCGAACAATTGCAGGATGTCGGTGGCCGACCACACGACCACCCGGAACCCGCGGCGCGGCAGGTGCTCCACCAGCCCTTCCTGCGCCAGCAGGCGCAGCGCCTCCCGCACCGGCGCCCTGCTGACGCCGAGCCGGGCGCACAGCGTCTCCTCGACGATCCGCTCCCCCGGCTCCAGTGCCCCGCTCAGCACCTCGGACCGCACGTGCGTGGTCACCAGTTCGACCAGACTCGGCGGCAGGACGGTCACATTCGCCTGCGAGGTCATGAGTCGAGTGTACGAACTGCGGCCGATGTGACCGGCGGGCCGTGGCGGGGTGCGCACGGCCGTGCCTCGGTCAGCCGTTGGGGACGACGGCGCTCCCCGTGCCGAGGGGTGTGGTCGGCGTCTCGCCGTCGCTGTCGACGAGTCGCGGCTTGCGCGGGCGGCGAGGGGGCTTCGGGGCGGGACCGAACGGGGTTGCCGGGAATTGGACGGTCACCGGGTCGGTGACCGGGGTGGTGGCCACCAGGTCGACCGGGTCACGGTTGCGCGGATGCTCGTCGTCGAGGATCGGCTCGGCCAGGCCCGCCTTGCGTTGCAGGCGTTTCATCCACGGGGGAGCCCACCAGCAGTCGTCGCCGAGCAGCTTCATGGTGGCGGGGACGAGCAGCATGCGCAGCACCGTGGCGTCGATGATCAGCGCGGCGATCATGCCGTAGGCGATGTATTGCATCATCACCAGATCGGAGAAGGCGAACGCGCCGACCACCACGAGCAGGATGAGCGCGGCGGCGGTGATGATGCGGCCGGTGTGGGCGGTGCCGATGCGCACCGACTCGGTGGTGGAGGCGCCGCGGGCGCGAGCCTCCACCATGCGCGAGAGCAGGAACACCTCGTAATCGGTGGACAGGCCGTAGATGACGGCCATGATGACCACCAGGATGTTGGCCTGGATGGGCTGCGGGGTGAAGTTCAGCAGTCCCGAGCCGTGACCGTCGATGAAGATCCAGGTGAGGATGCCGAGGGTGGAGCCGAGACCGAGGGCGCTCATCAGGGCGGCCTTGATCGGCAGCACCAGCGAGCCGAAGGTCAGGAACATCAGCACGGTGGTGACCAGCACGACCAGCGCGATCATCAACGGCATGCGGGTGAGCAGGGTGTCGATGCTGTCGTGCTGGAGCGCGGGCACGCCGCCCACGAGCATTCGCACGCCCTCGGGTTCGGGTAGCGACCGCAGGTATTCGATGGTGGGGCCCGCGTCCTGCGAGTCGGTCAGCACCGCGCTGGTGCGGTAGACCTCCTCCCCGGAGGGCGCGCGACTCGGCACGCCGAAGGACTGGGCCAGGCCGGGCGCCCGGTTGGCCTCCTTGACGAGCCCGCCGATGGCGAAGGTGTCGCTGCCGGTGAACACCAGCTCGATCGGGTCGGCCTTGCGCAGCGGGAAGGTGCTGTCGAATTCGGCCTGCGCCAGGCGGGTCGGGTTGTCCGGCGGCAGGTACTTCTCGCTGAAGCCGCCGAAGGCCAGGTTGCCGATCGGGAAGATCAGCACGACGAGCAGGCCGAGCAGCGGGACCGCGATGGCGACCGGATGCCGCATGACCCAGCGGGTGCTGCGCCCCCAGAAGCCGGCCTCGACCTCCTCGGCGGTGCGGGTGCGGGCGAAACGCTTCAGGCCGGCGGCATCCACGCGCGGGCCGAGGACGGCGAGGATGGCGGGCAGGATGGTGATCGCGGTCAGCGCGGCCATGGTGACGGTCGCCATGGCGCCGTAGGCGATGGATTTCAGGAACCCCTGGGGAAACAGCAGCAGGCCACCGAGACTGGCCACGATCATGGTCGCGGACAACACGACGGTGCGGCCCGCGGTGGTGACCGTACGGCGCACCGCGGTCGCGGTGTCGTAGCCCTCGGCGAGTTCCTCCCGGAACCGGGAGACGATGAACAGGCCGTAGTCGATGGCCAGGCCGAGACCGATCATCGAGACCACCGGCGAGACGAACGAGTTCACCTCGGTGACAGTGGTGAGCGCGCGCACGATGCCGAACGCGCCGAACACCGTGAGCCCGCCGACGATCAGCGGCAGGCTCGCGGCGACCAGGCCGCCGAAGATGAAGAACAGCAGCACCCCGACGGCCGGGAAGGCCAGCAGCTCCATGCGTTCGATGTCGGAGGCGATGGTGTCGTTGAGCGCGCCCGCCACCGGTTGCAGCCCGGCCACCTGCACGTCGATGCCGTCGATGGCGAAGACGTCGGCCACCGCCCGGTAGTTGCGCAACATGTCGGTGTCGTTGTCACCGTGCAGGGCGATGGCCGCGAAGGCGCGGGTCCGGTCGGCGGTCGCCGCCGCGGAACTGCTGAAACCGCCGGTCTCGGTGGGCCAGTAGGCGGCGTTGACGCGTGCGATCTGCTCCGGGTGTTCGCGCGGCAGGGAGTTCAGGCTGTCCACCACCGCGGCGGAGAACTCCGGGTCGTCGACCGTCCTGCCCGGTGGGGCGGTGTACAGCACGATCACGTCGGCGTCGTGGTTGCGACCGAACGCGGCGTCGGCCCGCGCGCGCGCCGCCGCCGCCACCGATACCCGGTCGGACAAGCCCCCCCCACACAGATGGTCGGCGGGCCCCGATCCCGAGGCCGACCACCCCACCCGC
>NZ_JARWRU010001144.1 GCF_029867845.1 Nocardia farcinica
ACCGCGTCCGCGGGCCTATTCCGGCGGCCCCGCTAGCTTGCGCGCAGCTAGCAGGCGCCCACCCCCCCGGGGCGCCCGTCCGGGGCCGCCCTCCCCGCGCCGGCGCGATCGCGGACGGGAACGGTCCTGTCCGCGCCGGCCTGCCGGCGAGGACCCGGCCGTGGCGGGAGGGGCCGTCTCAGGCGAGGTGGGTGAAGCCGATCCTCCTGGTGGCGGGATCGGCGGTGGTCAGCCGGACCCTGAGGTGCTCGCCCTCCGGCGGGTCGCCCGCGCACGGGCCGAGCAGCGGCGGGTCGGCGACGAACACCTCGGCGGGGCGCTTGCCCTCGGCCTCGCGCAGCACGACGGCGTCGAAGATCGCGCCGAGCCGTTCCGACAGCAGGGTGGCCTCGGTGAGATCGATGCAGGCGCGGTCGATCTTGCTCGCGATCGCGCCGGTGCGCTTCATGGTCTCGGCGACGGCGGGCAGTTCGGCGCGCACCCACTCCGGCACCGGTTCGCCCGCGCAGCGCGCCAGGCAGATCTCCAGGGTGAACCGGTCCGACAGCCTGCGCAACGGCGCGGTGGCGTGCGCGTAGGGGGCGCCGATGGCGCTGTGGTGCAGGTTCTCCTCACCGTCGGCGCCGGTGAGCACGGTGTAGTCGGCGCCGCGCAGCAGGCCGGTGGCCTCCGACATGAGCACCAACCCGGCCGGGCTGTTGGCATCCAGGCCCGCCAGCATGCGGCCGACCCGGATGTCGGCGGGCCAGTCCACCGACATGGCGGCGGCGGTGCGGCGCAGCGACTCGATCGCGGAGTCCGGCGGCGGCGGCATGGTGCGCAACAGACCGGTGCGCTCGCCCGCGGGCGCGGCCAGCATGATCCGGGCCGCGCACATGCCGGTGAGCAGCGAGACCTGCTCGTTCCAGTCGTCGGCTGCGGTGCGCGGCTCGAGCACCAACCGCCAGTGGCCGTCGGGGGCGCCGTCGCGGACCACGCTCTGGGCGGGCAGGCGCAGGCCGATCGCGCCGCGTTCCAGGCCGGAGGCGATGCGCAGCGCGCCGAACTCGGGCAGCGCTTCGATGGAGGGGTGCAGTCTGCCCGCGTCGGCGTCGGCCTGCACGCCCGCGTAGTCGAACCGGGCGCGCGAGCGCACCAGCGCTCTGACCACCTCGAAGCGCACCGGTTCGGCGGCGTGGTCGAGTTCGACGGTCCACAGGGCGGCGGGACGGGTGCGGCCTGGCAGCAGGCTGGCCGAGCCCTCGGACAGGATCGGCGGGTGCAGCGGAACGGAGCCGTCGGGCAGGTAGTAGGTCTGGCCGCGAGCCAGCGCCTCGCGGGCGAGCGCGCCGCCGGGGCGGATCACGGCGCCGAGATCGGCGATGGCGTAGTGGAGCAGGAATCCCGACGCGGTGCGGCGCAGGCAGAGGGCCTGGTCGAGGTCAAGGGAACCGGGGGGATCGATGGTGACCAGCTCGATGTCGGTGCGGTCGGCCCGAGTGCCCGCGAACGCGTCGCTCGCGTCGCGGGCTTCGGCGACGGCCTCGGCGGGATACGCCGAGGCCATCGCGAATTCGGAGCGGATGGCGCCGAAGTCGACCGGCGCCGAGATGATCCGCTGGTGCAGTTCCACCCCCGGGAGACTACTGGAGGGCGGAACAGCGGTGATGCCGGAAGAGAATTACTGCAGCGCCAGCATGGTGCCGTTGAGCTCGTGCAGCGGACCGAAGACGGTGAAGGTCACCCGGCCGTTGGGGTACTGCGCGGACAACTGGGCGGCGGCGTCGAGCGCCTCCCCGAAGGACGGCGCCGACGGATGGGGAAGACCGGCGACCGCGTGTCCGAAGCCGGTGTCGGCGACCCATCTGGTGTCGCTGGGGCTGAGGTCGACCTGCACACCACCCGGCAGCGGAGTGACGGCCACCGCGCTCGCGGAGCCCGCACCGAGCACGGCGAGAACTGAAGCGGCTCCGGCGACGAGTGCACCGGCGACCAGGGAACGAACTACCCGCATATGTGTTGAGACCTGCTTCCGCATCGATGTCCGAGTGCCAGGAACTGCCCAGTCCCGGGCACTTGCCAACGGCGAACACTCTATGATGTCGATCACCATTCGTGCCAGTGGGGCACGAATTCCACAAAGGTTCCACAAGGCCCTCGGCAACGACCATTCCGCACTGCTAGTGTTCGATTCCGGTGCGGGCCGAAAACTTTCGTCCCGTTTCCGTCAGCTCCCCTACGTCGAACAATTGGAGTACCTCGCTGATGTCCTCGATCGTCTTCGATTACCTGATGCCCCTCGTCGGCCCGGAGCAGGCCGCGTACTGGGCCCAGGTTCTCCTGATCGAACCCCACTGACCTCCTGCTTCGAGGTCATCGGCACGGGGGGGGCCGCCCGCGGGGGGGGGGGGGGGGGGGGGGGGTGGGGGGGGCTGGCAGGCGGTGATGGTGA
>NZ_JARWRU010001145.1 GCF_029867845.1 Nocardia farcinica
GGTCGTGGCAGGCCGTGCGGTCATCGGATGAGTGTCGTCCCCGGATTCGGTGCGGTCGCGGTCTCTGGCCCCGATTTCTACCCGAGCGCACCGACAGCGCGACCGGTGCCCCCTCGGCGCGGCACGGAAACCGCTGTGCGCGGCGGGAATTGGCGTGCCGGGAAGTATTGCGCCGAACCAACCGGTCTGGCATTCTGTCCTGTTCGGCTCCGCCGGACCACCCGCTCGCGGGTGCCACGCGTCGAGCTGCCCGTCAGGGCTGGTCGAGGGGTGGACATCGAAGCGCAGCGACTCCTTCGATGACCATTGCCATCCCTTGCGGGCAGATTCGCGTGTGCCGTCGCCGCACGAGGCCGGTCCTCCGGCCGATGTGCGCGACCCCGGGGATCGGGTAGCGTTTCGTTCGGCTTTCGACGACGGAGCCGGATACGGGGGCGGATCCGGCCGGGCTGGAGGGGGAATTTCCCGGGTGGGTTGGCAGCGATCGCTCGACACGGCGGGAGCGGCGGATCTCGCCGCCCTGGTCGCCCGGCGGATCGCCGCCGACCCCACGGTCGCACCGGATGTCGAAGCGGCCGTCCTCGACGCCCTCGGTCCCCGGGGAACGGGCGCTGCCGCGGCGGGTTCCCGGCCCGGCGCCGCACCCGGTCCGGGTGGATTCGACGGCGGTGGATTCGACGGCGGTGGATTCGATGTGGAGGGGATCTTCCTCCAGGCGATCCGGGTGCGCGGTTTCCGCGGCATCGGCGCGCAAGCCGAACTGCCGTTGCGGCCAGGTCCCGGCCTGACCCTGGTCGTCGGGCGCAACGGCTGCGGCAAGTCCAGCTTCGCCGAAGCCGCCGAACTCGCGCTCACCGGCGGCAACAGGCGCTGGGACGGGCGCTCGGCCGAGTGGCGGGAGGGCTGGCGCAACCTGCACGAGGGCGAGCACACCCGGATCGAACTGGAACTGCTCACCTCGGGCCCGCGGCCGCGGCGGCTGGTGGTCAAGGAGTGGGACGCCCGCGCCGCGCTGGACGAGGCGCGCTGGACCCTGGAACAGCCCGACGGCTCGACGTCCGGCTTCGACCCCGTCGCCTGGGGCCCGGTGCTCGACCTCTACCGCCCGTTCCTGTCCTACAGCGAACTGGGCAGCCTGGTCGACGGCAGGCCGAGCGACCTGTTCGACGCCCTGCACCAGCTGCTCGGCCTGGACGAACTGATCGCCGCCCAGGACCGGCTGCGTTCGCGCAGGCTCGACGGCGAACGCGCGGCCAAACAGGTCAGACTCGACCGCGCGGCCCTGCTCGCCGAACTCGACGCCGTGGCCGACGAACGCGCCGCCCGCGCCGCGGCGGTGCTGCGCGACGAACGCCTCGACCCGGTCGCCCTGGCCGAATGCCTGCGCGGGGACAGCGACACCGGCGACACCGGCCTGCTGCGCGCCGTGCTCGGGCTGACCGTCCCCGAGGCCGGGGAGGTCGCCGCCGTCGCCGACCGGCTCGTGGCCTGCGCCGCCGCGCTCGATCGGCTCAGCGACGCGGGCACCGACTCCGACCTGCGCAGCTACGACCTGCTGCGTCGCGCCCGGGAACACGCCGTCGCCTCCGACGGCTGCCCGTGCCCGGTCTGCGGCGCCGCACCGCTGGACGCCGGCTGGCTGGCCGCCACCGACCGCACCCTCGACGACCTGGCCGCCCGCCTGGCCGCGGTC
>NZ_JARWRU010001146.1 GCF_029867845.1 Nocardia farcinica
CGGGTGCGCAAGCACTCCGAGCCGGGTCCGGCCGACGAGCCGACCATCGTGGAGCAGATCCGCGACGGCGAGGTCGACATGGTGTTCAACACCCCGTACGGCAACTCCGGCCCGCGCGTGGACGGCTACGAGATCCGCACCGCCGCGGTGGGCGCGAACATCCCCTGCATCACCACCGTGCAGGGCGCCGCGGCCGCGGTGCAGGGCATCGAGGCAGGCATCAACGGCGGCATCGGGGTGCGCTCGCTGCAGGAGCTGCATTCGGTGCTGCGCGGGTGAGCGCCCGGCCGGACGGACAGGGAGAACACGTGGGAGGACCCCGATGAGCGGCTTCGGCCCGCGATTACGCGAGGCGATGGACCGGTTCGGCCCGCTGTGTGTCGGGATCGACCCGCACCCGCACCTGCTGCGGGAGTGGGATCTACCCGAGGACGCCGAGGGGCTGGAGCGGTTCGCCGAGATCTGCGTCGAGGCCTTCGACGGCACGGTGGCCCTGGTCAAGCCGCAGGTCGCGTTCTTCGAGGCCTACGGCTCGGCCGGCATCGCGGTGCTGGAACGCGCCGTCGAGGTGCTCCGCGGTTCGGGCACCCTCGTGCTGGCCGACGCCAAGCGCGGCGACATCGGGTCAACCATGGACGCCTACGCGCGGACCTGGCTGGGCGATGGGCCGCTCGGCTCGGACGCGGTCACGGTCTCGCCGTACCTGGGCTTCGGTTCGCTGTCGCCCGCGCTCGACCTGGCGCGGGCCAACGGCCGCGGGGTGTTCGTGCTCGCGGCCACCTCCAACCCGGAGGGCGCCCAGGTCCAGACCGCGACCGCCGCGGGCGGCCGGACCGTCGCGCAGACGATGGTCGACGAGGTGGCGGGCGCCAACGCCGGCGCCGAGTTCGGATCGGTGGGCGTCGTCGTCGGCGCCACGCTGGCCGCGGCCCCCGACTTGTCCGCGCTCAACGGGCCGATTCTCATGCCCGGTGTCGGCGCGCAGGGCGGGGGAGCGGAGTCGGTGCGGGCCCTGGTGCCGGAGGCGATGCTGCGGGCCGTGGTGCCCAACGTCTCCCGCGAGGTCCTGCGCGAAGGCCCCTCGGTATCCGCGCTGCGCGCGAAACTGGACGCCCTGCAAACCGAATTCGCCTTCCTCCGACCGTGATCCGCGAGGTTTGAGGCGGACCCCGAATGGGTACCGGAGGGCCCTTACAGGCCGCTGGAAGCCTCGCTACAGCGGTTTCGGCGTGCGGACGTGCTCCCGTGACCCCGCGGCCGCGTCCGGTCCCTCGGGCGCGACCGGCCGCCGCCCGCGACCCGATCGACGGAACCCCCGGCGGGCGATGGCCCGGGGGTGGGGGCGGTAGGCCCCCGGATGGGGCATTTGTTGGGTGGGGCCCGCGGGGGAAGTGGGCGGCCCGCGGGGGGAAATAAA
>NZ_JARWRU010001147.1 GCF_029867845.1 Nocardia farcinica
GGGCGCGTTCAACAGCCCTGGCCGCGCCCACGACACCCCCGGCGACCCGAGCAACAGCCGCGGCTGCGCGAACGACAACCGAGGCGACCCGAGCAACAGCCCAGGCAGCGCGCACGACAACCGAGGCGACCCGGGCAACGACCGAAGCGACGCGCACGACGACCGAGGCGACCCGGGCGGAGGCGGCGCGAGGGCGGATGAGCGCACTGGTCGAGGCGACTCCCGAGGAGGTCGGACGGTTGATCGAGCCGTTGCGGCCCTCGGTCGGCGTGGCGGCGGTGCACGGGCCGTCGGCGGTGCTGGTGTGCGGGGAGCCGCGCGGGATGGAAGCCGTCGTGCGGCGGGCCGAGCGGCGCGGGCTGGCGGTCACGGTCGCGCCCGACGAGGATCCGGGACGCCGTGCGGCGGAGGTGGTCGCGGCGGACGAGCAGAATCCCGCGCCGCCCCCGCCCGTCGAGCGGGTCCGCCCCGAACAACTGGGCCTCGGCACACCGAGGGCGCGTTTCTATTCGACCGTGCGCGCGGGCGAGGTGTTCGCGACGTGCGCGCCCGACGCCCACTACTGGACAGAGGAATCCGGCGGGCCGGTGCGGTTGGCGGAGGCGCTGGCGCGGGCGGAGCGAGAGGGCGTCGGGACGGTGCTCGAGTTCGGTGCGCACCCGGTCCTGCTGTCGGCGGTGCGCCGGTATCCGCGGTTGGAGCACGCGGCGCATCCGATGTCCGATCGCGACGACGAGGTGTCGGCGCTGCTGCTCACCCTGGGCGAGCTGCACGCCGACGGCCGGTTCGTCGACTGGGCGGGGCAGGGTCCGTTCGCCGGGGCGGCCCCGCGACGACGCTGGCGGCGCAACCCGGTGCGCTCACCGTTGCCGCTGGTCACCGACTGCGCGGCAGCCACGGTCGATGCCGGGGAGATCGGTGAGCACGCTTTCGGCGCGATCGGGCTGGTGCCCACCGGGTACTGGGTGCGCACCCTGCTGAGCCTGGCCGCGCCCGCGGAGATGATGACCGACTTCGTGGTGCACGACCGGCTCGGCCCGGACGCGCTCGGCGCGATCGAGTGCCGCGACGACGGCCCGGCGGGACTGCGCGCCTACGTCGGCGATGTGCCGGTGGTGTCGGCGCGGCCGATGGCCGGGCCCGCCCCGGCCGACATCGTGGAGTGGATGCGGATGGTGGACACCGCCCGCTCGGCCCGCCACCGCATGCGCGACCTCGGTGGCGTCGGCTTCTACGCGCTGCTGCGCAGGAATGGGCTGGACTACGGTCCGCGCCGCCGGGTGCTCGGCAGGCTGGAGACCGGCGGCGGGCACGCCTTCGGCACGGTGGGAACCGGTGCGGCGAGCCTGGTCTCGATCATCGAGGGATGCCTGCATCTGCTGGTGGCCGCCGCGCCGGAGTGCGTCTCGGAGCGCACGTGGCCGAGTGTGCCGCAGATCGCCGCGCTGTGGGTCGGGGCGGGCGTGGCGCGGACGATCACCCGCGGCTACGCCACCATCCACGAGCGCGGGCCGGACGGCCTGCTCGGTGATGTGGTCGGCACCGACGACGACGGGGTGCCGGTGCTCGCGCTGTCGGGGGTGCGCGTGGTCTTCGCCGAACGCGAGGGCACCGGCGGCGCGCCCGAGACCGCGCCCTTCCGCACCCAGGTCTGGCTGCCCGCCGGGCGGATGGCCGCCGCCGACCGGGACACGCGGGCGCGACAGCGGCGGCTGCTGGTGGTCGGCGCGTCCGAGACCGCGGCGCGGCTGGCGGCGGCGACCGACCTGACCGTCCCCACCGAACACGTCGGCACCGCACCGGACGCCGCCGAGGAGGTGGTGTGGGCGGCGGCCGAGGCCGTCGACCCGCCGACCGGGATCGTGCTGGTGTGGCCGGAGCACGAC
>NZ_JARWRU010001148.1 GCF_029867845.1 Nocardia farcinica
CGTCCCGGGGGGGTTAGGGGTTTCGGCTCGTCCGCGACGCCCGTGGGCGTGTTCTGTACTTAGTTAAATTCCGGGGCGGCGCTGTCGCCGTCCCGGACGCGGTCGAGTCCGGCCGCTCGAAGCGAAAGGCCGAAAGAGAAGATGCGAGCTCGAAGAGCCGGCGCATGGCTCAAGCGCACCATGGTCATGGCGGCCGCGGTGCTCATGCCGCTCGGAGTGACGGTGGCCGGTGGTGGAGCCACCGCCTCGGCGGCATTCAATCCCGCCGGATTCGATTTCTGGGTGGACTCGGACATGGGTCCGATCAAGTCCAGGATCTTCCGCGCCGCGGACGGCAACACCAACCGCGTGGTCTACGCCCTCGACGGCATGCGCGCGCGCAACGACCTCAACGGGTGGGAGATCGACACCGAGGTCGCCCGTGAGCTGACCAAGTGGAACATCAACGTGGTCATGCCGGTCGGCGGCATGTCGAGCTTCTACGCCGACTGGAACGCCCCGAGCACCATCCTCGGCATCGGCGGCGGCTCCAGCGGCTCCGGTTCGCTGTCGTCCTCGGGTTCGGCCTCCGGCTCGGGCGTGACGCAGTTGCTGGCGGGCGGTCCAGGCAAGAGCACCCGCTACACGTGGGAGACCTTCCTGACCAACAACCTGCGCTGGGCGCTGCGCGACCGGCTCGGCTTCAACCCCAACCGCAACGGCGTGTTCGGGCTGTCGATGGGCGGCTCGGCCGCGTTGACGCTGGCCGCCTACCACCCGGACCAGTTCAATTACGCCGCTTCCTATTCCGGCTATCTGAACGTCTCCGCGCCGGGTATGCGCGAGGCGCTGCGCATCGCCATGATCGACGCGGGCGGCTACAACATCGACTCGATGGCGCCGCCGTGGGGTCCGCAGTGGCAGCGGAAGGACCCGTTCGTCTTCGCCCCGCAGCTCAAGGCCAACAACACCCGCCTGTGGGTCTCCGCGGGCAGCGGCCTGCCCGCCGCGGAGGACGGGCTGAGCTTCGGCACCCTGAACGCGATGGGCCTGGAGGCTCTCGCGCTGGCCAACACCCGCGCCTTCCAGGTGCGCATGGCCACCCTCGGGGCCACCAATGTCACCTACGACTTCCCGGCGGTCGGCGTGCACAACTGGCGCTACTGGGAGACCGAGGTGTATCGGATGATCCCCGACCTGTCGGCCACCATCGGCTGACGCGCTCCGCGCGGACGGAAGGAAGGGCCGGCGCCCGGCTATCCTCCGGCAAGTCGTGAAACCGCCCGTGGCAGTTCGCCACGGGCGGTTTTTCGTGTCCGTGAACCAGACATATCCGAAACCGGATCGGCAACGAATCAGTAGCGGCAGCGGCGCGTGCTTGTGACTGGGGTCACCATCCAGCAACATGTAGGCACTCGGTGCCGATTGATTACCCGGAGAGAATGCATTGCGGTCGTCGTGTCCGATCTGCTCGGACTCCGCCCCAGTGCTCGGATGAGGAGACCGGTCGAATAGCTGGGTGATTGCCGGTCTTCCCGGAGAGAGGTCGATGGTATGCGAAGTCTCCGCTGGAAACGTCTGACACCGAAGGCTGCCGGAGCGCGCCCCGGCGGCAGATCCGGCTCGTGGACCAGACGCTGGGCGATCGGGCTGGCAACCGCGCTGCTCGTGCCCTTCGTGAGCGTGGTCTCCGGCGGGGCGACGGCATCGGCGGCATTCGATCCGAACGCCTTCGATTTCTGGGTCGATTCGGATATGGGACCGATCAAATCGCGCATCCTGCGCGCGGCGAACGGCAACACCAATCGCGTCGTCTACGTCCTCGACGGCATGCGCGCGCCGGAGACCCTCAACGGCTGGGAAATCGAGACCGACGTTCCCGCGCTGCTGGCGAGCTGGAACATCAATGTGGTGATGCCGGTCGGCGGCATGTCGAGTTTCTACGCCGACTGGAACGCGCCGAGCGAATTCTTCGGTATTCCGGCGGGCACCGGATCGAGCACCGGATCGGGCGGGCTCAACGGCTTCGCCGCCGGCCCGGGCAAGAGCTATCGCTACACCTGGGAAAGCTTCCTGACCAACAACCTGCGCTGGGCGCTGCGCGACCGGCTCGGCTTCAACCCCAACCGCAACGGCGTGTTCGGTCTGTCGATGGGCGGCTCGGCCGCGTTGACGCTGGCCGCCTACCACCCCGATCAGTTCAGCTTCGCCGGCTCGTTCTCCGGCTACCTGAACATCTCCGCGCCCGGCATGCGCGAGGCCATCCGCATCGCGATGCTGGACGCCGGCGGCTACAACGTCGACTCGATGGCGCCGCCGTGGGGTCCGCAGTGGCTGCGCATGGATCCCTTCGTCTTCGCGCCGAATCTGGTGAACAACGGCACCAGGCTCTGGGTGGCCGCGGCCAGCGGCCTGCCGACCTCCTCGGACCCGCCGAGCTTCAACACCCTCAACGGCATGGCGCTGGAGGCGCTGGCGCTGGCGAACACCCGTGCCTTCCAGGTGCGTATGGCGACATTGGGTGGCGGCAACGTGGTGTATTCGTTCCCGCCTTTCGGAATCCACGCGTGGAACAACTGGCGCGACGAGGCGGTGCGGATGTTGCCGGATTTGTCGGCGCATATCGGATAGCCGCGTTCGGATCGGGAACCGCCACGCGAGAACGGCGAAGCTGATGCTACAACCGCCGGGCGCGCACGCCCGCGCCCGGCGGTTTCGTCGTGCCGTCCCGCGGATTCGCGCTCAGGTGTGATCTGTTCCACCACGCTGCGGATTCCCGTGTGCCACCGCGCTGCCGCACGCGGGGAATCGGACATCCGGGACGACATCGCGGCGCGGACGCGGTATGGTCACCGCACGATCACATCGCGCGCGCGGTGGGATATCGAACTGCGGAAATATCTCGGCCTTGCCCGGGAATGTCGCGTCGAATATTCTTCCGCGAGCACAAGTGTGACCAGATCGTTGTAGCGCCGTCATTGTGCGCCGGAGTTGTCGGGGCTCCCCGCAATGTGACGTGCGTCTCGTTGGCAGCACGGGTGGTGCCGCGTCGGCTCGGCGCGGCCGCACCACAACAGCAGAAAGAGAGCGACATTCATGCGATTCGGCAGGGCCGCCGCGCCGAACACAGTCCCGTCGGGTAAGCGAGGTGCACCTCGCGGTTGGCGTCATCGGATCCTGGCGGTGGGTGCCGCCGCCTTGGCGCTACCGATCGCCGCCGGAGTGGCGGCCCCGACGGTCGCGAGCGCCGCTCCCGTTCACGCTCCGGTGCTGCGCGCGCCGGCCGGTGGGTACGAAGAGCTGATGGTCCCCTCGTCCATGGGGCCGATCAAGGTTCAGGTCCAGTGGGCTTCGCGTGGCGGCAACGCCGCGCTGTACCTGCTGGACGGCATGCGCGCGCGCGACGACCGCAACGCGTGGTCCTTCGAGACCAACGCGATGGACCAGTTCCGCGACGCGAACGTCACCCTGGTGATGCCGGTGGGCGGCGAGTCCAGCTTCTACACCGACTGGTACGCCCCCTCCAGCACCAACGGTCAGAAGACCACCTACAAGTGGGAGACCTTCCTGACCAGGGAGCTGCCGGACTTCCTCGCGGGCTACGGCGTCTCCAAGACCAACAACGCGGTCGCCGGCCTCTCCATGGGTGGCAGCGCCGCGCTGGCGCTGGCGGCCTACCACCGCGACCAGTTCAAGTACGCCGCCTCCTACTCGGGCTACCTGAACATCTCCGCGCCGGGCATGCGCGAGGCCATCCGCATCGCGATGCTGGACGCGGGCCGCTACAACGTCGACTCGATGGCGGCCCCGTGGAGCCCGCAGTGGCTGCGCATGGACCCGTTCGTGTTCGCCCCGCAGCTGCGCGGCCTGCCGATGTACATCTCGGCGTCCAGCGGCATCCCGGGCCAGCACGACCATCCGAACTCGGCGGTCGGCGTGTTCAACACCGGTAACGCGATGGCGCTGGAAGCCCTCTCGCTGGTGAACACCCGCGCCTTCCAGGTGCGGCTGAAGTCGCTGGGCATCCCGGCGCAGTTCGAGTTCCCGGCCACCGGCACCCACTCCTGGAAGTACTGGGAAGAGGAGCTGTGGAAGTCCCGCCCGGGCATTCTGGACGCGCTCGGCGCCTGGTGACCCGGTCGTGACGGTGTGACGCCGACAGGCTGACACCGACACGGTGAACGGGCCGCCTGGCCCGCGACGACCACGAGGCCGGCGCGGGCGCGGAACGGAGCGGGGGGGGCCCGGGGGGGCCCGGCCCGGGGGGTGGGGCCCCCCCCCCCGATGGGTTGGAGG
>NZ_JARWRU010001149.1 GCF_029867845.1 Nocardia farcinica
GTCGGCACCCCGGTCGCCGGCCGCGGCGAACGCGCCCTCGACGACCTGGTCGGCATGTTAGTCAACACGCTGACCCTGCGCACCGAGGTCGACGTCGACGCCGGCTTCACCGCGCTGGTCGGCACCGCCCGCGAGGCCGACCTCGCCGCCTTCGACCACGCCGAGCTGCCCTACGAGCGCGTCGTCGACGCGGTCGCCCCCGACCGCGCCGGCACCAGCAGCCCGTTGTTCCAGGTGGTGCTGGCCTTCGAGAACCTGACCAAACCGGTCGTCGAACTGCCCGGCCTGACCGTCACCGCCATGGACTCCGGCCCGCTGGCCGCCAAGTTCGACCTGCTGCTCGAGATCGAGCCGCGCCGGGAGCCCGACGGCACGCCGGGCCCGCTCGGCGCGGCCGTCACCTACGCCACCGATCTGTTCGAGGCGCGCACCGTGCGCGGCTTCGCCGAGCGCTTCGCCCGGCTGGTCGCCGAGGTCGCCGCCGATCCCACCCGGCCGATCGGCGACATCGACCTGCTCGACGAGCTCGACCGCGAGCACCTGCTCCCGGCCGGGCCCGCCGTCCGCACCGACGTGACGCTGCCCCGGCTGCTGGCCGCGGCCGTGGAGACCGCCCCGCGCAACCTCGCGGTGGTCTTCTCCGACGCCGTGGAGCGGCTGGGCGGACTGGACTATCTCGAGCTCGACGCCCGCTCCACCCTGCTGGCGCGGGAGCTGATCGACCGAGGCGTCGGCCCGGAGGACCTGGTGGCCGTCGCGGTGCCGCGCTCGCTGGAGTCGGTGCTGGCCGTGTGGGCGGTCGCCAAGACCGGCGCCGGCTTCGTGCCCATCGACCCGGCCTATCCCGCCGAGCGGATCGCGCACATGCTCGCCGACTCCGGCGCGGTGCTCGGCCTCACGGTCACCGACGAGGTGGCCGCGCTGCCCAAGCGGGTGCGCTGGCTGCTGCTCGACGACATCGCCTTCGTCGCGCGCCTGGCCCGTTTCGACACCAGGCCGCTCACCGACGCCGACCGGCGCAGGCCGCTGCATCCCGGCCACCCGGCCTACGTCATCTACACCTCCGGTTCCACCGGCACCCCGAAGGGCGTCACGGTCAGCCATGCGGGTCTGGCCGCGCTGGCCGAGGAACTGCGCGAGCGCTACCGGACGAGCCCGCGGGCGCGGACCCTGCACTTCGCCTCGCCGTCCTTCGACGCCTCGGTGCTGGAGCTGTTGCTGGCCGTCGGCGCGGCCGCGACCATGGTCGTGGGGGCGCCGCGGGGCGTCGGCGGCGCCCGCCAGGGCGGGGTGGTGGGCCGGGGACCGGTGGCCCCAGGCGTAGTGACCCCCCCCCCGCGGGCCCGCCCCGCCGGGGGGGGGGGGGGTGGGGGGCCGGGGGGGGGGGCCGCGCCCTGGGGGGGGGGCGGGCCGAGCGTCTTCGGCGGCGCCGACCTGGCCGAGGTGCTGCGCCGGGAACAGGTGACCCATGCCTTCGTCACCCCCGCCGCGCTGGCCGGCCTCGACCCCGAGGGCCTGGACGAACTGCGCGTGCTGGTCACCGGCGGCGAGGCCTGCCCGCCGGAGCTGGTGCGCCGCTGGGCAGGCCCGATCGCGTCGGGCAGGCTGACCTTCCACAACGCCTACGGCCCGACCGAGACCACCGTGGTCGCCTCCGCCACCGGTCCGATGACCCCCGACGCGCCGGTCAGGATCGGCGCGCCCATCCGGGGCACCGCCGCCTACGTGCTCGACCGGCGTCTGCGCCCGGTGCCAGCCGGGGTCGGCGGTGAGCTCTACCTGGCGGGTCCGTCGCTGGCCCGCGGCTACCGCGACCGCTCGGCGCTCACCGCGACCCGCTTCGTCGCCGACCCGTTCGCCGCCGACGGCACCCGCATGTACCGCACCGGCGACCTGGTGCGCCGCACCTCCACCGGTGAGCTGGAATACCTGGGCCGCAACGACTTCCAGGTCAAGATCCGTGGCTTCCGCATCGAGCTCGGCGAGATCGACGCCGCGCTCACCGCGCGGCCGGAGGTCGACTTCGCCGTCACCGTCGGCCACGAACTCGACAACGGCAGCACGATTCTCGCCTCCTACGTGCATCCGGCCCCCGGTTCGCACATCGACCCCGACGAGCTGCTGGCCGCCGCCTCGCGCGCGCTGCCACGGCACATGGTCCCGGCCGCGATCACCGTGCTCGACACCATCCCGGTGACACCCGCGGGCAAGCTCGACCGCGCCGCGCTGCCCGCCCCGGTGTTGCGGGTCAGCACCTTCCGCGCCCCCCGCGGCAGGCTGGAGGAGCTCATCGCCTCGCTCTACGCCGAGGCGCTGGGCACCACCGAGCCGGTCGGCGCCGACGACGACTTCTTCGCCCGCGGCGGCAACTCGCTGATCGCCACCCAGGTGGTGGCCCGCCTCGGCGCGGCGCTCGGCGCCCGGCTCGAGGTGCGCGAACTGTTCGACGCGCCCACGGTGTCCGGGCTGGCCGCCCGCGTCGGGGAACGCCTCGGCGCCACCGGTCCCGCGAGCGCGCGGCCGCCGCTGGTCCCGGTCGAGCGCCCGGAACGGATCCCGCTGTCCCCGGCGCAGCGGCGCTACTGGTTCCTCAACCAGTACGACACCGCCGCCTCCGCGGTCGACAACATCCCGATGGCGGTGCGGCTGTCGGGCCCGCTCGACGTGGCCGCGCTCGGCCGCGCCATCACCGACGTGCTCGCCCGCCACGAGGTGCTGCGCACCGTCTATCCCGGCGGCGACGACCGCCCGTACCAGCTGATCCACCCGGTGCCCACCGAGCCGGTGGCGCTGACGCCGGTGGATGTGCCGCAGGAGCGGTTGCACGACACCGTCGTCGAACTGGCCAGGCGCACCTTCGACGTGACCCGCGAGATCCCGCTGCACGTCGCGCTGCTGCGGGTGGCCCCGGCCGAGCACGTGCTGACCTTCGTGGTGCACCACGTCTCCGCCGACGGCGCCTCCATGGCCCCGCTGGCCCGCGACATCATGGTCGCCTACACCGCCCGCCTGCACGGCAGCGAGCCGCGCTGGTCTCCGCTGCCGGTGCAGTACGCCGACTACGCGCTGTGGCATCGCGCGGTGCTCGGGGAGGAGTCCGACCCGGATTCGGTGGCTGCCGCCCAGATCGCCTACTGGCGCGAGCGTCTCGCGGGCCTGCCCGACCAGCTGGAGCTGCCCACCGACCGGCCGCGCCCGCCCGTGCAGTCCTTCCGCGGCGCCACGGTGCCGCTGGTGGTCCCCGCCGAGACGCACGCCGGGCTGCAGGAACTGGCCAGGGCCAACCGGGCCTCGCTGTTCATGGTCGTGCACGCCGCCTTCGCGGTGCTGCTGGCCAAGCTGTCCGGCTCCGGCGACATCGCCGTCGGCACCCCGCTGGCCGGTCGCGGTGAGCGCGAACTCGACGACCTGATCGGCATGTTCGTCAACACCGTGGTCTTCCGCACCGCAGTGCGCCCCGGCGAGAGCTTCACCGAGCTGCTCGCGCACGTCCGCGAGGGCGACCTGGCCGCCTTCGACCACGCCGACGTGCCGTTCGAGCGCCTGGTCGAGGTGCTCAACCCGGCCCGCTCGACCGCGCGCAATCCGCTGTTCCAGGTGGGCCTTTCGTTCCAGAACCTGCGCGAGACCACCTTCGAGCTGCCGGGCCTGCGGGTCGCGCCGCTGGAGTTCGACACCCATCTGGCCAAGACCGACCTGCAGCTGACCGTGACCGACCGGTACGAGGCCGACGGCGCGCCCGCCGAGCTGCTGGCCGAATTCAGTTACGCCACCGACCTGTTCGACGAGTCGACGGTGCGGGCCGTCGCCGAGCGCTTCCAGCGGGTCCTCGACACCGTGCTGGCCGACCCGACGGTGCCGGTGGCGGGCATCGACCTGCTCTCCGCCGCCGAGCGCGCGCGAATCCTGCGTTCGGTCAACGAGACCGAGCACTGGATCGACCCGCGCGCCAATCTGTCCTCGCTGCTCGACGACACCGTCGCGCGCAGCCCCGAGGCGCTGGCGCTGGTGGCGGGCGAGGGCCAGCGCGCGGTGTGGATCACCTACAGCGAACTCGACCAGCGGGTCAACCGCCTGGCCCGCCACCTGATCCGGCGCGGGGTGCGCCCGGAGGACCGAGTGGTGCTCGCCATGCGCCGCGGCGTCGATCTGGTGGTCGCCATGTACGCCGTCGCCAAGTCCGGCGCCGCCTACGTGCCCGTCGACCCCGACCAGCCGGTGGAACGGATCGAGCAGATCCTCACCACCGCCGCGCCGGTGTGCGTGCTCACCACCACCCGCGACGCCTTCGACACGCGCCTGGCGCTCACCGTGGCGGTCGACACCCTCGACCTGGCCACGCTGTCCCCGGCGGCCGTGGCGCCCTCGGAGCGCAACGGCAAGCTGCACGCGGGCCACCCGGCCTACGTCATCTTCACCTCCGGCTCGACCGGCGTGCCCAAGGGCGTGACGGTCTCGCACGGCGCGATCGTCAACCAGCTGCTGTGGAAGGTGGCCGAATACGGCCTCGACCGCGACACCGTGGTGCTGCTGAAGACCGCCGCCACCTTCGACCTGTCGGTCTGGGAGTTCTGGTCGGCTGCGGTGGCGGGCGGACGTCTGGTGATCGCCGACGCCGACGGCCACCGCGACCCGGCCTACCTGAACACCCTGATGCGCGAGACCGGGGTCAACACCCTGCACACCGTGCCGTCGATGCTCGACGCGCTGGTCGCCGAGGGCGGCGGCAGCCTGCCCGAATCGGTGCGCCTGGTGCTGGCCATCGGCGAGGAGCTGCCCGCCGCCCTGGCCGCGCGGGTACGCGCGGGCGGGGTGTCGGTGCACAACCTCTACGGGCCCACCGAGGCCGCGGTCTCCATCACCGCGCACGCGGTCACCGAGGCCGACACCGGCTCGGTGCCGATCGGCGCGCCGGAGTGGAACAGCCGTGTCTACGTGCTGGACAACGCGCTCGCCCCGGTCCCCGACGGCGTGCCGGGCGAGCTGTACCTGGCGGGCGCACAGCTGGCCCGCGGCTACCACCGCAGGCCAGGACTGACCGCCGAGCGCTTCCTGGCCGACCCGTACGCCCTCGAGGCGGGCGGTTCGGCGGGCGAGCGGATGTACCGGACCGGCGACCTGGTGGTGCGCACCGGATCGGGCGCGCTGGAATACCTCGGCCGCACCGACTTCCAGGTGAAGATCCGCGGCTTCCGCATCGAGCTCGGCGACATCGACGCCGCGCTGCTGGCCCAGCCCGGCGTCGCGCAGGCGGTCACCGTCGGCCGGGAGCAGCCCGGCCGCGCGCCCCTGCGGGGGTGGGTTGTGGTGCCCGCCGAGGTGCGCGCCGCCGCGCGGGGGCCGCGGGCCGGGCCGACC
>NZ_JARWRU010001150.1 GCF_029867845.1 Nocardia farcinica
CCCCCCGGGGCGCCGGGGGGGGGCCGCCCCCCCCCCCCCGCCGCCGGGGGGGGCGCCGCCCCCCCCCCCCCCCCCCCCCACCCTGTCGGCTCAGTTCTTTCCCGCGGCGAGCCGGAGCCCGGGCGTGGCGTCGATGACCGGGGTCGTGATGGCGCAGAAGCTGTGGCACACCCGGTCCTTGACGATCCGCTCCGGGCATTCCGGGTCGAACCAGCGGTCCACGTGCCCCCAATGGATCGGGTGGTGCATGTAGGGGCCGAGCAGCCCGTCCACATCGGGGAACTCCTGCTCCCACACGTGGGTCCAGCGCGCGCTGCCCTCGGCGTGGCGCACCGTGCTCAGCTGCCAGGCCACGATGGTGCGGATGTGCTCGGGCATCTGCAGTGTCGCGTGCTCGAAGCGCCGGATCTGTTCGGCGTCGGCCGCGTCGTCCACCCGCAGCAACAGTGTGCGGTAGACGCGTGACGGCGCCGCCTGCCGCCTGCGCCCGGCGCGTCCGCCGCTCGCGGGTCCGCTGTCGTACTCCACCGCGTCGACGTGGCCGATCGGCGAATCGCCGGTGGCCTCGTCGAGGACGCCGCGATGCCGCGACCAGTCGGCCTCGGAGTCGAACTGTAGATGCGCCAGCACATCTCCGCCGTTGCGCACCCCGGGCAGGGTCCGCGCGACCAGCGTGTGCCGGGCGCCGGTGGCCTCGGCCGCCGCGGTCACGCGTTTGACGGTCATGGCGGCGGCCATCTCGTTGTCCGGGTCGGTCAGGTGCAGCAGGCGGGTCACCTTATACATCGCACAGTCCTTCCAGATCCTCGGCGCGGCCCGCCATCGAGCGGGATCGTTCGACGATCATCGGCGCCATCGACTCCCACCACCTGGCGGGAGCGGGATCGTGCCTGCCCGCGATCGCGGCGGCCCACCAGCCCGCGGTGCCGGTCACCGTCCAGGTGGCGGTGACCGTGTTGGTCTCGTCCTCGACGCACACCGGCGGGCTCACCAGGACGCGTTCCAGTTCGAGCCCTCTGTCGCGGGCGCCGGGCGCGTAGCCGGTGAGATAGGCGTCGAGGAACGCCCGCGCCGTGCCGGGTCTGAGCACGACTCGGTCGATGATGTACAGGGTGGGCTCGTCCATGAATCGAACGTAGACGCCGCTCCCGCGCCGGGAAGCGTGCTTTCCCGGTGGCCGGGACTCGCTGCCGCCGTGGGGGTTCGCCCGCCTTGTAGGCTGCCGACGTGAATGCCGCAGACGACGATTCCTATCCCGGCCTGCCCGCGACCAGCTGGGCCGTGCTGGGCATGCTCGCCTTCGGCGAGGAGCTGACCGGCAACGATCTGAAGAAGTGGGCCGACTGGAGCATCGGCTTCTTCTACTGGAGTCCGTCGGTGAGCCAGGTGTACGCCGAGCTGAAGAAGCTCGAGGAGCTGGATCTGGTGCGTTCCCGGGTGGTCGCCGACGAGGGCGTGCGCGGTCGGCGGCTGTACGGCATCACCGAGGTCGGGCTGCGCGCGCTGCGGAACTGGTCACGTGACGCCGAGGTCGACATGCCGGTGCTCAAGCACGGTGTCATGCTCCGGCTGTGGATGGGGCATCTGCACGACCCGGATCATCTGAAGCGGATCGTGCACACGCACATCGAGAACCTGCGTGAGCGGGCGCGCCGGGCCGCCAGGCATGCCGATCATTCCGAGCGGGAACCGGGCTGGGCCTTCACCCAGATGAGCCTGCGATGGTCGCAGCGCTATTTCGAGGCCGAGATCGCGCTGGCCGAGCAGTTGCTCGAAGACATCGACGAGGCGGCAGCGCGCTACCGCGAGTCGGCGGAGCGCGATGAGCACGACCTGCCGGTGCCCCGGCATCCCGGAATCTGGCGCACGGTGGGGGAGGACTGACCGTCGCGGGCCAGCGGCGGCGCGACGGGCTCAGCCTTCGGCGAGCACGCTGGGGGCGGTCGGCAGCGAGCGCATGATGTTGCGGCGTTGCAGGGTCGGGGTGACGCGGACACCGGAGTTCATGCTGCGCCAGATGGCGTGCGCGGTCAGCTGGACCGGCGTGGTGGTCCTGCTGTCGACGGGCATGCGGTTGAGCGGTCCGCAGATGGAGACCGCGGTGGTCGCCTCACCGGGCGGGCCGATCGGGGCGGCGATACAGCCGAAACCGGGCAGCGCGCCGTTGCGTTCGACGGCGTAGCCGAGGTCGCGGATCATGGCGTCGCCGGCTGCGTTGCGTCCGTTCGCGGCCAGCAGCGCCCGGCCGAGGGCGGACCTGGCGGCGGGCAGCCTGCCGCCGACCCGGGTGGGGACGTGGGCGGCGAGCCTGCCCCCGATCTTCTCCAGGTAGACGATGTCGTCGCCGTCGAGCTCGGCCAGGTGCACCACCATGCCGGTGGTCCGGTACAGCTGCTGCAGATGCTCGGCGGCGGCGGCGTGCACGCGGTTCTGGTGCACGGCCAGTGAGCCGAGTTCGACCAGCCGGATGCCGAGGCTGTAGCGGCGGCCGTCGCGGCGCAGCCAGCGCAGCTGGACCAGCCGGTCGAGCATCCGGTGGGCCGAGGACCTGGGCAGTCCGGTCCTGGCGACGACCTCGGCGAGCCCGAGGCTCTCGCGTCCGTCGAACGCGTCCAGAACCAGGGAGAGCCGGTCGAGAATTGCGCTGGGGGCACCGGCTTCGTCGGGTCGCGTGTCCTGCACGACTGTCATGGGCTGACTCCTTCGTCACACCGCCGATGTCCGAGCGCCTCCCACCCGCAGCGCTCTGACATGGCTATTTCTATTAGGAATATGCCACAGGCCAGCCGATCTGTGAAGCAGGTCACGGGTAATCGCCGGTGGTTGCCCCGCGCTTCGGCGCGTCCTCCCATCACGCCGGGTGCGCGTTTGTCCCGGTGACCGGGAACTGACCTACGGGACCGGGGCACACCCGAACACATAATCCGTGCGCCACATCGATCGGTGATGTGGATCACGCGAGGACTTCCGTCGCCGGGGACCACCCGCTGCGCCCTCGCCATCGAGAGGAGAACCGGATCATGAGACTTGGTGGTCTGAGTCGTCAGCGGCGCGCGGTCGCCGCGCTCGGCGTCGCCGCACTGTGTACCGCACTCGCGGCGACGGGGTGCGCGAGCGAGGACGAGGCCGACAACAACAGCGCGGTGGCAGGCGCCGCCACCACCTCGCTCCCGGACGACCCGGCCACCGGCGCGCCCGTGCGCATCGGTTTCGTGTCGACCGAGGGCGGCGCGGTGATCTCGCTGCCGGAGATGCGCGAAGGCGCCGAGGCGGCCGTGGAGTACGTCAACAACAACGGCGGCGGCATCGCGGGCAGGCCGATCGAGCTGGTCGTCTGCAAGCAGCAGGAGGAGCCGACCTCGGCCACCAAGTGCGCCAACGAATTCGTCGAGCAGAAGGTGTCGGCCGTCCTCTCGCCCGGCACCTCCCAGGGCGGCACCATCCTGCCGATCGTCGCGGGCGCGGGCATCCCCTACATCACCCTCAACGGCGTCTCGGCGCAGGAACTGACCTCACCGGACTCCGCCGCTCTGTCCGCCGGTCTGCCCGGCACCATCACCGCCATGGCCACCGCGGCCGCGAACAAGGGCATGAAGAGCTTCACCGTGTTCGCCAGCGACGGCGGCGGCATGGGCGCGATGGTCGAGGCCATGGGCGCACCGCTGTTCCAGGGCGCAGGCGTGGAGCTGAAGGTCGTGCCGATCCCGCTCGGTGTGCCCGACCCCACCCCGCTGGTCGCCTCCGGGCTGTCCCCGAAGCCGGACGGCGTCAGCGTGATCGCCGACGCCGCGACCTGCGCCTCGGTCTACAAGGCGATCCAGACCACCGACCCGGGCGTGCAGAAGATCTTCATCCCCGTCTGCCTCGACCCCGACGTCATCGGCGCCATCGGCATGGACGCGGTCACCGGCAGCGTCGGCCTGACGGCCACCGATTACCTGTCCGACCGCCCCGACTCGGTGCTCTACCGCACCGTCCTGCAGACCTACGCCCCCGAGGCCACCGTCACCGGCGCCGCCTCGTCGGGCTACCAGGTCGTCATGGCGCTGGCCCTGGCCACCGAGAACATCCAGGGTGAGGTCGACGCGGCGAGCATCCGCGAGGCGCTGCGCACCGCCAAGGACGTCGAGATGCCCGCGGGCGGCGGCATCACCTTCAGCTGCGACGGCACCGCCGCGCCCATGATGGCCTCCATCTGCTCGCGCCAGATGCTGATCGGCGAGATCAACGAGCAGGGCGTGCCGGTGAACCTCCAGGTCACCGGATAGGCAACGCCCGCAACGAATCCGGCCAGGGAGATCAGCCATGACAGACCATCTTTCCTTTCTCGTGCTCGGCCTCGGCAACGGCGCCGTGTACGCCGCGCTCGGGCTCGCGCTCGTGATGACCTTCAAGAGCTCAGGGGTGGTGAACTTCGCGACGGGTGCCGTCGCGCTCTACGCCGCCTACACCTACGCCTTGCTGCGCAAGGGTGAACTGATGGTCCCGATCCCCGGACTGCCCGAGACCATCGATCTCGGCGGTCCACTCGGGGTCGGCCCCGCCATGGCGATCTCCCTGGTCGTCGCCGCCGCGCTCGGCCTGCTCTGCTACGCACTGGTGTTCCGGCCCATGCGCGCGGCCTCGGTGATCGCCAAAGCGGTCGCCTCGATCGGCCTGATGATCGTGATCCAGGCACTCATCGCCCAGCGCGTCGGCACCGGGCTGGTCTCGGTGCAGCCGATCTTCGCGCTCGACACCTTCACGCTCGGCGAGCGCACCGTGCCCGCCGACCGGATCTGGCTGGCCGTGTCCGTGGTGGCGCTGGCCGCGCTGGCCGTCCTGGTCTTCCGGTTCACCCGCTTCGGCGTGGCCACCGAGGCGGCCGCCGAATCGGAGAAGGGCGCTTACCTGACCGGACTGTCGCCCGACCGCATCGCCTTCGCCAACTGGGGGCTGTCGTCGATGGTGGCCGGCCTCGGCGGCATCCTCATCGCCCCCTTGGTGGCGCTGAACCCGGTCGCCTACTCGCTGTTCATCGTGCCCGCCCTTGCGGCCACCCTGGTCGGCAACTTCGGCTCCATCTGGCTGACCGTGGCCGCGGGCATCGTCATCGGCGCGTTGCAGGCCGAGGCCACCAACCTGCAGAACCTCTACGACTGGTGGCCGAGAGCGGGCACCGCCGAGGCGATCTCGCTGCTGCTGATCATGGGCTTTCTCGTGGTCAAGGGACGCCCGCTGCCCGACCGCGGCTCGGTGATCCGGCGGACCCTCGGCCGCGCCCCGCGCCCCGACCACATCCTCGCCCCGGCCCTGCTCGCGTGCACCGCCGTGATCATCGCGCTGGCCGTCACCTCGGGAAGCTATCGCGCCGCGATCGTCAGCAGCATCGTCTTCGCCGTCCTCGGACTCTCGCAGGTGATCGTCACCGGCTACGCAGGCCAGGTGTCGCTGGCCCAGCTCACCCTCGCCGGCGTCTCCGCCTACGCGCTCAGCGTGATCAACCAGCACCTGGGCATCCCGTTCCCCTTCGCGCCCGTGCTGGCCGCGCTGTTCGCCGCCGCGATCGGTGTGGTGGTCGGCCTGCCCGCGCTGCGGGTGCGCGGCCTGCCGCTCACCGTGGTCACCCTCGCTCTCGCGGTGTTCGTCGAGGCCTTCTGGTTCCGCAATCCCTCCCTCAACGGCGGAGTGCAGGGCGCGCCCATCGACACCCCGCGCCTGTTCGGCGTCGACCTCGGCATCGGCGCGGGCGAGAACTATCCGCGCATGGCTTTCGCGCTGCTGTGTCTGGCCGTGCTGGTCGTCGTCGGCCTCGGCGTGGCCCTGCTGCGCCGCAGCAGCCTCGGCACCGACATGCTCGCGGTGCGCGCCAACGAGCGCTCGGCAGCGGCCGCGGGCATCGACGTCGCCCGCACCAAGCTCGTCACCTTCGCGCTCGGCGCCTTCGTCGCCGGACTCGGCGGTGCCCTGCTCGGCTACCAGCAGACGATCGCCACCCCCGAACCGTTCACCGTCTTCCTCGGCATCTCCTTGTTCGCCGTCGTCTACGTCGCCGGCATCACCTCCATCACCGGCGGCATCCTGGCCGGGATCATGGCCCCCGGCGGCATCGTGTACCTGCTGGTCGACCGGTTCCTGCACCTCGGCGACTACTACGCGGTCATCAGCGGTGTGCTGCTCATCGTCACCGTCATGGCCAATCCCGACGGCATCGCGAGCAAACTGCCCCGCATCCCGTGGCCGACCCGCCGCCGCGCCGACTCCGCCCCCGACCCGGAACCCGTCGTCCCGGCCGCCGTCCCGCCGCGCGAGGACGCCGAACCCCTGCTCGCGGTGCGGGATGTCGGGGTCACCAACGGCGCGGTCC
>NZ_JARWRU010001151.1 GCF_029867845.1 Nocardia farcinica
GTCGCCCGCCGGGCGGGCGAGGGCGACGGCCGCGCGGACCCCGGACAGGGCGAGCAGGGCGGCTTCGACCTCGGCGAGTTCGATGCGGAAACCGCCGATCTTGACCTGGAAGTCGGCGCGCTCGAGGTATTCGAGGGCGCCGTCCTCCCGCCGGCGCACGATGTCGCCGGTGCGGTACATGCGCTCCCCCGCGACGCCGAGACTCGCGGCGAAGGGGTCGGCGACGAAGCGGTCGGCGGTCAGGTCGACGCGGGCGTGATAGCCGCGGGCCAGCTGGACGCCCGCGAGGTACAGCTCGCCCGCGACGCCGACCGGGACCGGCTGGAGCCTGCGGTCGAGCACGTACACGCGGCTGTTCCAGGCGGGGCGGCCGATGGGGACGGTGTGGGCCGGGATCTCGGCGACCTCGTTCGCGGTGATGGACACCGCGGCTTCGGTGGGGCCGTAGAGGTTGTGCAGGGCCGCGCCGGTGCCGGCGGCGCGGCGCAGGAACTCCGCCGCGGTGGCGGGCGGGAGCGCCTCGCCGATGGCGAGCACGTGGCGCAGGGCCGGGGGCAGGTCGTCCCCGGCGGCCAGCAGCAGGGTGACCAGGGACGGGACCGCGAACAGCACGGTCACGCCGTGGTCGTCCATGGTGGCCCGCAGCCGGTCGGGATCGCGCTCGGCGCCGGGTTCGGTGACGACCAGGCGGCCGCCGGACAGCAGCGGTCCCCAGAACTCCCACACCGACAGATCGAAGGTGGCCGGGGTCTTCAGCAGGCTCACCGTGTCGGCGCCGAGCCGGTAGTGCTCGCGCAGCCAGCGGATCTGGTTGGCCACCGCGGCGTGCGGGACGGTCACGCCCTTGGGGCGGCCGGTGGAGCCGGAGGTGAAGATCACGTAGGCCGGGTGCTGCGGGCGCAGCGGGCGCGACCGCTCCTCGTCCCGGATCGGGGCGTCGTCACGCCACGCCCGCTCGGGGTGCGATTCCCGCGGCACCGGCTGTGCCAGCACGTGATCCACCTCGAGCACCGGCAGGTCGGTGGCGATCGGCATGCCGTCGGCCGCCGTGGTGAGCGCGCAGACCGGGGCGGCGGTGTCGACGATGTAGGCGATGCGCTCGGCCGGATGGTCCGGGTCGACCGGCACATAGGCCCCGCCCGCCCGGACGACCGCGTGCATCGCCAGCACCAGCTCGATCGAGCGGCGCATGGCCAGCACCACGGTCGTCTCGGGGCCGACACCGGCGCGGATCAGGGTGCGCGCCAATCGATTCGCGGCCGCGTCGAACTCGCGGTAGGTGAGGCTGCGCGCGTGGCCGGCGACGGCCCGCGCCTCGGGCGCGCGGATCGCCTCGACCAGCGCGACGGCGTCCGGGGTGCGGGCGAGCTGCTCGGCGGCCAGATCGGCGAGGGTCGCCTGCGGCAGCTCGTTGGCGGTGGCGTTCCAGTCGGCGAGCATGCGGCGGCGCTGTTCGGGACCGAGCAGGTCGATATCGCCGACGGTCACCCCCGGAGCGGCCGCCACGGTGTCGAGCACGGCGCGCAGCTGACCGGCGAAGCGGCGGACGGTGCCGGATTCGAAGAGGTCTTCGGCGTAGCCGAGGACGAAGCGGATGCCGCGTGGGGCGCCGTCGGTGTCATAGCGGTCGAAGGCGAACAGGTGCAGGTCGAATTGCGCCACGCCGCTGTCGAAGTCGACCTCGGAGACGGTGAGGCCTGGCAGTTCCAGCACGCCGCGCTCGTGGTTCTGGAACGAGTAGCCGACCTGGAACAGCGGGTGCCGTGCGGTGGAGCGTTCGGGGTTGAGCACCTCCACCAGGCGTTCGAAGGGCACGTCGGCATGGCCGAAGGCGGCGAGGTCGACAGCCTTGGCCCGGTCGAGCAGGGCGGTGAACGGACTGCCGCCGTCGACGTGGGTGCGCAGCACCAGGGTGTTGACGAACATGCCGATGACCGCGTCGAGTTCGGCCGGGCCCCGGCCCGCGACCGGGGTGCCCACGGCGATGTCGTCGGTGCCCGACAGC